>CAXUIE010000014.1:20517-25227 GCA_964250825.1 uncultured Acidisphaera sp.
GCTCGTTGACGTCGAGCGGGTCGGCTTGCCGGTCCGGCAAGGTGGTCGCTCCGGTCAGCTCGGCAAGGTCGGCTTCGCCGTTCGCCCGCTCCGGCCGCTGGTCCACCGCCGCCGCTTCCGACGAAACCAGCTCCGAGCGCTCGTCGCGCTCCAAGAGGGGGTTTCGCTCGAGCTCCTGCTCGACGAACGCGGCAACCTCCAGGTTGGAGAACTGCAGTAGCTTGATCGCCTGCCGCAGCTGCGGGGTCATGATCAGCGACTGGGTTTGCCGAAACTCCAGCCGCGGCCCGATCGCCATCGTCAATGCCCCCGCCGGCCGGACTCAGATCCGGCCGTGCGATTGGGGAAGGGTGGGTTCGAGCGCTGCATGTCCCCTGATTACAGGCTGAACCTTTCCCCAAGGTACACACGGCGCACACCTTCATGTGCAACCACCTCCTGCGGCCGCCCCTCCATCATCACTTGTCCGTCATGCATGATGTAGGCGCGATCGGTGATCTGCAGTGTTTCGCGAACGTTATGATCCGTGATCAGGACGCCGATGCTGCGATCCTTCAAGTGAGAAACGAGCTCGCGGATTTCCCCGACGGCGATCGGGTCGATGCCGGCCAGCGGCTCGTCGAGCAGGATGTAGCCGGGCTGCGAAGCGAGCGCCCGGGCGATCTCCACCCGGCGCCGCTCGCCGCCGGACAGCGCGAGTGCGGGGGTTCGGCGAAGATGAGAGATCCCGAACTCGCTCAGAAGTTCATCGAGAACCAAGTATCGCCGGTCGGGGTCGGGCTCGACCACTTCAAGCGCCGCCAACACGTTCTGCTCGACGTTGAGGCCGCGGAACACGCTCGCTTCCTGCGGCAGGTAGCCGATGCCGAGACGCGCGCGCCGATACATCGGCAACGAGGTGATATCCGCCCCGTCCAAGCTGATCCCGCCGGTGTCGGGCCGGACGAGGCCGACGATCATGTAGAAGGTTGTGGTCTTGCCGGCGCCATTCGGCCCGAGCAGGCCAACGGCCTCGCCCCGGCGGACGCTGATGGACACGTTCCGCACCACGGGGCGCTTCTTGTAAGTCTTGCCCACGCCCCGCGCGACGAGGCCGCCGCCTCCCTCGATGACGCGGAGTTCCGATGCCTGCCGACGGAGGCTCACGGCTGGACGCCCTTGTCAGTCGCCGGCTTGCCCGAGGCGGATTTGCCTTGTTCCGGCTTGCCCTGGCCGGGCTTGCCGCCGCCGCCCGCCGCGGCCTGGGCGTCGTTCGGAACCACGAGCCCCTGGACCCGGCCGACGTTGCCGGACAACAGGCGCGAAATGCCAGTCTTGAGGTTCACTTCCGCCTCGGCTCCGTTCAATTGATTCTCTCCCCGGGTGATCCGCACATTGCCGCCCAGCCGGGCGATCCCCGTGTCGGGCACGTAGACGGCCCGATCACCCGTCACGGTTTCCGTCGGCGTTCGCACTGACACGTTGCCGAATGCATCCACCTTCTGCAGCTTGCCCGACGCGGCGAGCGGGTCGGCAGGCTCGGCAGGCGGCTTGCCCGGATGCGCCGCGGCCTCCGTCGCCCGCGGCGGCTGGGAGGCCGCCCCGTTCGGCTGCCCTTCGGTGGTGTAGGCGACAAGCGTATCCCCGGCGAGGCGCCGCCCATCATTGGTCACCACCACGGCGTCGCCGCGCGCCACCGCCATGTGCTTCTGCGACCAGTATTCCATGTCGTCGCGCGCCGTCAGCACGTCATTGGGTGTGGTCAGCTTGAGCTGCCGCCCGGTCATCAGCAGCACCGCTTGGTCTAGGTCATAGACCGCGTGATCCGACTCGGCGTGATCCGTCGCCGTGAAGATGTGGACATCCCCGTCCGCTTCCACCCGATAGATCTCGTTGCCGGACGTATCGGCGTCGGCCGGGCTCGCGCTGGCGGAGGAGGCAGGCGTCGACGCCGGCGCGGCGCCGGGCAGGGCCGCCTTCTTGCGGTAGTGCGCGATCAGCCGGTCGGCTGTGACCGTGACGTCGCTGCGGACCGCGCGGGCCGACCCCCGGGCGACCACCACCTGCTCGTTCTGCCGCCATTCAATGCCGTCGGACGCCGTGATGGCTATCGGGCCGCCATGCGACAGGTCGAGCTGCTGCGCCCGCGCGAGCGTCGGCGGGCACGCCACCGCCAGCGCAAGGACCGCTCGACGGATCACGACTGATGCCCGTTCATCACCAATCGCGCCGGGCCTGGGAACTGCACCACGGCGCCCCGATCGGTCAGGGTGAAGCCCGTCGCATCGAGCGTGCCGAACGGACCTTCCGCGTGGGTCGCTTCCGCACTGGTGGCGGCGCCGCTCTTGAGGTCCATCGTGGCGCTCTGCGTCCGCATGGTCGTGCCATCGTCCCGATACAGGAACACGTCACCGGACAGATCGAGCATGTTCTCGTGCTGCATGAACACGCCATCCTTGGATTGCAGCATCAACCAGGTGCCGTTCGCGAACGTCACGTCGCCCTTCGGCGTGGTTAGGTTCACGCGATCCTGATCGACTTGCACCGCGGTCACCGCCGTCACCGTGTAAGGGCGGTTGCGCTCGTCCACGCCATGGTATTTGGCGTCCGTGACTTGGGCCGCGTCCACCGAACCGGCGAGCCGGTGGTAGGCGACCCGCGCCTGCTCCGTCGCCCGGTCGAACTCGGGCCATAGCGCGATGCTCGAGAGCAGCGCCAGCGCGCCGACCGGCAACACCCACTTGGTGACGTTGACCATGAGCCGACGGCGGGCGATCTTGCCCGGCGTGGGCGGCTGACGAACCCTCGCGGTGGTGGAAACGAGAAGACGCTGTCCGGTGCGCCGCGCGGGGGAAACGTCCGAACTCACGCGAGCCCCGCCCGCAACAGGTCGTGGATGTGGAGGATGCCCATAGGTTGGCCATCGCCCTCCACGACGAACAGCGCCGTGATCGGCCGATCGCGGGCGTTCATGACATGCAGCGCCTCGACCGCGAGCGCGTCCGGCCCGATGGTGCGCGGCGAAGGGGTCATCACCGAGCCGGCGGAGCGGGTGAACAGGCCAGGACCCATCGCCCGCCGAAGGTCGCCATCCGTGATGATGCCCGCGAGCCGGCCAGCGGCATCGACGATGCCGAGGCAGCCAAACCGCTTCTCGGTGATCAGCAGAAGCGCGCGATCCATGGAGGTGTCCGGCGCGGCGAGCGGCATCGCATCGGACCCGTGCATGATGTCGCGCACCCGGCGCAACCGGGCGCCTAGCTTGCCGCCCGGATGATACTGCCGGAAATCGGCGGCCGTGAAGCCGCGCCGCGTGAGCAGTGCCACGGCAAGCGCGTCGCCGAGCGCCACCTGCATCGTCGTGCTGCTGGTTGGCGCCAGCCCCATTGGGCACGCTTCGGGCGACGCCGGGAGCAGCAGCGCGACATCGGCAGCCTCGGCCAGCGCCGAGGCGCCTTGCGCGGTGATGCCGACGAGCGGCAACCCGAACCTCCGCGTGTGCGCGATCAGGTCCGCCAGCTCGACGGTTTCGCCCGAGTTGGACAACAAGAGCACGGCGTCGCCGGGCACCACCATGCCGAGATCGCCATGCGACGCCTCGGCCGGGTGAACGAATAAAGCCGGTGTTCCAGTCGACGCGAAGGTCGCAGCGACTTTCCGCGCGACATGGCCCGACTTGCCCATTCCCGAGACGACCACGCGCCCGGAGATGCCGGCGAACAAGTCGACCGCACGCGCGAAGCGGCTATCGAGCGACGTCCCCAGTAATCGGAGGGCCGCCGCTTCGATGGACAGCACCCGTCGCGCAACGTCGAGATCGTCCGATAGCGGTACGGCGCCGGACCGGCTGTCAGAGGCGGCGACGCTGTTCATAACCGGGCCGATCTCCCCACCGCAACGACGTTCACCCGCCCTGTATGAGGAGCAATTCGAGCCGGGTCAATCCGTCTTGCAGTGCAGCATAACTGCACTGACAAAAATCGTGCCAAGTGTGGCGACTCAGTGCTGAAAGATGTCGGGCTCGTCGAAGCCGAGGATGTCGAGCCGTGCGCGGGTCGGCAAAAAGCGGAAGCAGGCCTCCGCGAGCG
Source organism: uncultured Acidisphaera sp. (assembly GCA_964250825.1). Lineage (GTDB taxonomy): Bacteria > Pseudomonadota > Alphaproteobacteria > Acetobacterales > Acetobacteraceae > CAVWQV01. The sequence continues at coordinate 24,585 of CAXUIE010000014.1, forward strand.
CAAGGCGGTCCTCGCGGCGCAGCAGCGCTTCGAGCTTCGCCCAAAGCGCATGCAGGTGCAGCACGTCAGAGGCCGCGTAAGCCAGCTGATCGGAGGACAGCTCGATGGTGCCCCAGTCGGAGGTTTGCTGTTGCTTGGACAGCTCGATCCCGAGCAGCTCGCGGCACAGATCCTTAAGCCCGTGCCGGTCGGTGAACGTCCGGACCAGCCGCGCGGCGATCTTGGTGCAGCGCACCGGGGCGACCATGATGCCCAGGGTTTCCTGCAACACCGCAACATCGAACCGGGCAAAATGCATCAGCTTCACGACGTGGGGCGCGGCCAGTGTCGCGGCCAGCTTGGGGCAGTCATAGCCGCGTCCGCCGAGCGCGGGTGGGACGAGCTGGACGAGGTGTGCGTGACCGTCTCCCGCCGATAGCTGCACCAAGCACAACCGGTCGCGATGCGGCTGCAACCCCATCGTTTCCGTGTCCACCGCGACCACCGGGCCGAGGTCGAGCCCTTCGGGCAGATCGTGACGATGCAAATGGATGGTGCCGTTCGGCATAAACTGAATCAGTCCGCTCACGGTGCCTGCTTGCGCGGAAGGTGGTGCCCAGGAGAAGACTCGAACTTCCACGACCTTGCGGCCACAGGTACCTGA
>CAXUIE010000015.1:0-6556 GCA_964250825.1 uncultured Acidisphaera sp.
TCGTTTGGCCGTGAAAGCCGATTAGGTCGGCGTCCGCCCCGAGGCACGCCACGGCCTCGAAATGGTGGTCGGTCAGCCGCGCCGTCACCGTTTGCAGGCGATCATCCTCCGGCGACAAGCCGGGTGCGGCTTCGAGGATGTCGCGCAGCTCCCGCCGGAGCGCATCGTTGTATGGCAGGGTGAGCCGGGCGCCGGTGCGACCGATGCGAACGCCGTCCGGTTCGATCCACGCCGCGTCCACCCCGTCCAAGGAGTGCCGCTCATCAGCCCTATCGTCCGCAGCATTCCGGTCCCGCCTCGCCTGTGCTAGCCCGACGCGGATTTCCCTAACGGACAGGGCGCGATGTCGACCAGCGATTTCCTGCGCGAGGCGACCGAGAGGGGCTTCGTGTTTCAATGCACCGACGCGGACGCGCTCGATGCCGCCTTCGCCGCCGGCCCGGTCGCGGCCTATATCGGTTTCGACTGCACCGCCGACAGCCTTCATGTCGGCAGCCTGGTGCAAATCATGCTGCTGCGCCTGCTGCAACGGCACGGTCACAAGCCGGTCGTGCTGATGGGCGGCGGCACGACCCGCATCGGCGACCCTTCCGGCAAGGACGAGGCGCGCCAGATGCTGACGGACGAACGCATCGCGGCGAACATGGCGGGCATCCGTCGCTGCCTAACCCAGTTTCTCGATTTCGGCGACGGCCCGGCCGACGCGGTGATGGTGAACAACGCGGACTGGCTCGATGCCCTGAACTACATCGCCGTGCTGCGCGACGTGGGGCCGCATTTCACCGTCAACCGAATGATGAGCTTTGATAGCGTCCGGCTGCGGCTGGAGCGCGAGCAGCCGCTCACGTTTCTCGAGTTCAACTACATGATCCTGCAAAGCTACGATTTCCGCGAGTTGCATCGCCGGATGGGTGTCGTGCTGCAGATGGGCGGGTCGGACCAGTGGGGCAACATCGTCTCCGGCGTGGAGCTGGTGCGCCGCACCGAAGCCAAGCTAGTCTGGGGTCTGACGACGCCGCTGATCGAGACCGCGTCTGGTTCGAAGATGGGGAAAACGGCGCGTGGCGCGGTGTGGCTCACCGCCGACCGCCTGCCCCCGTTCGATTACTGGCAGTTCTGGCGCAACACGGAGGACGCGGATGTGGGCCGCTTCCTCCGCTTGTTCACCGACCTCCCGCTGGCCGAGGCCGCCCGGATGGAACGGCTCGCGGGTGCGGACATCAATGAAGCGAAGCGGGCGCTCGCGACGCAAGCGACCGCGCTGGCGCATGGGCGGGAAGCCGCGCAGGCGGCGGCGGCGGCGGCGCGACAAGTGTTTCCGGTATCTGCGTCGCTGGGAGCGACTGGCGAAATGCGTGCAGAGCCCAAGTTGGAGGCTGGGTTACCCGGCATTGAAGTAGCTCGCGTTGAACTAGAACGCGGCATCCCGACGTTTCAGTTGTTGGTCGCCTCCGGGCTCGCTTCGAGCAACGGTGAAGCACGTCGTCTAATTCGTGGCGGCGGCGCGCGGGTAAACGACGAAGTGGTCGCAGACGAAACGGCACTGGTCTCCAGCGCCAACCTCCGCGACGGCGCGATCAAGCTGTCCGCCGGCCGCAAGCACCATCGGCTCGTCCGTCCGTCGGATTAGCGTCAAGAGTCGTCGGGCAGAACTTACTGTAAGACTGTCATTGCGAGGCGCGTAGCGCCGTGGTCAATCCAGGGCCGCGCGGACCGACGCTTCCATGCCGCCCCGGATTGTTTTTGCTACCGCTCGCAATGACGCCGATGACCGATCGAAGAGGCTTTCCGGCCTAACCTCCTACAGCGAGAACACATAAAGCATGGACGTGTTCTGCATGTCCTTCAGGCCAGGCGTCTTGTTCAAGAAATCTCTGGTCTGCACGTTTCCGCCGATGAGCACCGCCATGTATTGCTTGCCGTTCACTGAATAGGTCATCGGCGGGGCCGAGCTGAACGAGCCGGTGTTGAAACTCCAAAGCGGCTTCAGGGTTTGGTCATCCAACGCGTAAACCGTGCCGTCCGTGGTTGTCGTGAACAGTAGCCCGCCAGCCGTCGAGGTGACGCCGGACGTGACGCTGTGCGGCATGGATTGCTGTGCCACTTTCTTGTCGGTTCCGGGGTCCATCGCGGATACGCTGCCCTTCACTTCCTCGGCGTTCGTGTAAGCGCCGCCAAGCCAGGCGAAGCCGCTCGCGTCATTCGAAGGATCGACGGTCACGTTGGAGCACCCTTCGATGCCGCCGCCGTACGAAAGGTGGGTTCGCAAGCTGTAGGAGGTGGGAAAATAGTTCACGCCGCCCTGGATGTTCGGGCATCCAAACATTTTGCCTTGCTCGCGGCGGGATTGTTTGCCGATCTTGTAGGTCTGCAGTGACTTGTTCGAATCGTACTCCACCGGCTTGCCGGTCTTCGGGTCGATTCCGTCCGTCCAGTTGACCTTTTGGGCATATTGCTGGCTAGCGATATACTGGCCGTTCGTCCGGTCCAAGGTGTAGAAGAAACCGTTGCGGCCGAAATGCGCGATGATCTTCCTGTTCTCACCCTCAACATTCGTATCGATCAGCTGGTTCATGCCGATCTCGTCAAAGTCCATGAAGTCGCCGGGTGTGTATTGAAAGTACCACTTCATTTTACCCGTGGCGACGTCGAAGGCGACGGTCGAGTTGGTGAACAGGTTGTCGCCCGGACGGTATTCCGGATCGAACATGGGAACCGGCTGGCCGGTGCCCCAGATCGTCAGCTTGGTCGATGGGTCGTAGGAGCCGGTCGCCCAGTAGGATCCGCCGCCATGCTGCCAGGCGTTGTTCTTGTCCTTCCACGTTTCGCTGCCGGGCTCTCCGGGGGCCGGCACCGTGTAGGTGCGCCACAGCCGCTCGCCGGTATCCGCGTTGAATGCGTCGATATGAGCGCGGGCGCCACGATCACCGCCGCTGCCGCCGACGATCAGCTTGTCGTCAACCACGAGGGGGGCCGAGGTCAACGTGCATCCCGTCGCCTTGACGTCATCGAACTGGATCGTCTTGACCAGCTCTCCGGTGTCCGCCTTGGTCCAGTTGACCTTGCAGTCGGCCGTTACGGAGATGACGAAATTCTTGTAAAGCGTCACACCTCGGTTCGAGGCGACGAACACATCGCCCTTGTTGATCCCAGGGTCCATGACCCAAGCAACCCTCGCGGTCGCAGGGTCGCGCACGTCGATCTTGTACACTGCTCCGAACGCGTCGACGGCGTACATCATCCCGTCATCGACGAGCGGGGTCGACTGATGGCCGCCAAGCGGCGCCAAGCCGACGCCCTGCGCGCCGCCGAGCGCCACGGTGAACGCCACGTGGAGGTTCTTGACGTTGTCCTTGTTGATCTGATCGAGCTCGGAATAGCGGTGCGAGGCGTAGTCCTTGTTCACCATGAGCCAGTTCTGCGGCTCCTTGTCGGCGTTCAGGAGACGCTCCGGCGTCACGTCGCCGGCGCGCGCCGACAACGATGTCGAAGCGAGCAATGCGGTAGCCAACAGACCGGCGTGCCGGACCGAGCGGACGTTCATTGTTTCTCTCCCCGTCGTATGTCGTTCGTTCAAGGCTCGGGCGCTCCTCAAACGTCCGAACCGGCGAGGCCGGACGGCGAGCGAAGCTGTCGTTGCGAAACCCTGTGCGGCAACCTTTCCGACGTTACCCGACCCGAAGATCGTAGCCCTGAGCGGGCGCGTTCAACAAGAACCCGCGCGCGTCATCTCGCGCTAGGGTAGCAGCGTTCAGGCTGCAGCGCTCACGACGGACCCTTGTCCGGCAGGATAACCGGGGGGAGTTCCTCGAAACTGAGCTCGCTCCCGTCTTCCTTGATGGGAACCGTGTCGGTTGCCGGGCTTTGCTGGCCTTGATCGTCCCGCATCTGGCCGAGCTTGATGTCGCTGCGCGGTTCGGCGTGGTCGGGAGATTGCCGGTCGGAGGCCAGCCCCATCACCTCGCGGCCCTGATCGCGCAATTCCTGGGCGCCCGCGATCTTGCGGGCCAAGGCTTCCGAGTAGACGAGCTGGTAGCCTCGCGGCCGTCCGAACGGGATGTTGTTCTCGTCGAGCGCGTCGGCCCAGAGATAGATGTGACCCGGCGTGTGCGCCTTCCGGTTGGGCTCGGACACGCGCGTGGATATCAAATTGAAGCGGGCGGGCGGCTTCTGCGTGGTCGGCCAGCCCATCAGCCCATTGATCGAGTCGAGCATGGTGGCGAGCAGGACGGTGGTGACGACGATCGCGGCGGGCTTGATCCAGGGCCGCCCCAATGATGTCAAGTTGAGGCTGAGCAGCAGCAAGGCGACCGCCCCATAGGCCGCAACGAGCCCGATGACGGGCAAACTCACCGCAGCGCTCCTTTCCTCATCGTTTCTGGTTACTTCGGCGCGTTCCCCGCCCCGGGCCGGCGCACCGCCCTGACCAGGGACACGGGAGGGCCAGTGTTGACGTCGCCGACCTTGCCGTCAGCATCCAGCGTGAAGCGGACGAAGGTGTCCTCCTGGCCCTTGTGATCAAAGTCGTGCGTCCCGTAGTACACGACCGCCGCCGTCGGGTTGAGCTTCTCGACCTTCACGGAAACCGGGATTTTCCCTTCGGAACCGGCGAGGAACTCGTGCGCATTGACGACGTACTCGCCCGGCACGATGCCGCGGATCGTGACGATCTCCTGATTGAGGGGATTTTGGATCGTTCGGCCGTTGACGGTCAGACGCTCGCGGGAGCTGCCGCGATCATCGTGGTCGAGGTGCATCAGCCCTGCTTCCCGCGAGTGGTACCAAACGACGTTGCCGGCGGGATCCTCGACATAGACGTCCATGTCCGTGGTGTCGTTGTCGGGCCAGTTCAGCGTGATCAACAGTTCGGCCTTGAGGTCCACCGCGCCGCTTTTGGCGGTGGGATTGATCAGCGAGAACGCGATGAACACCATGAAGGCCAAGCCGATCACCACGTTGAACAGCATGTCCGTGAACGGAACGAACGTTCCGTCGTCGCTGCCGGACAGCGGATCGTGGTCACTCACCGCCGTGCTCGAGCGCCGAGACCACGTGGACCTCGGTGACTTCCGTGATGGTGTCGACCAGGTCGACCACACCCGCGCCAAGCACGAAATACTGCAACTTCAGCAGAAGCGCCGTGCCGATCCCGGTCACGGTGATGTTGAGCGCGATCGCCATGCCGCCGCTCATTCCGGACAGCGCCTTGCGCAGGGTTTCCGCATCGAACGCGTTGAGGCCGGCGATCGGGATCAGCATGAGGATGAAGCCGACCGCGGTGCCAAGCAGCGCCAAGCGCAGCAGCGCTTCGGACACAAACCAGCCGAGCTTCTCGCGGCTGCGGAGACGGTCGGCCAGCACGCGCAGCAGCAGGGTCTGGTCGACGCGCCGGCCTCCCTGGGCGCGGGCCTTGGCGACGAGGTTGGCGACGTGCCGTTCGATCACGCTGCTCCCGGAACGGCGCCCCGCGTCGTCCGGTGCGGCGGAGAAGCGGCGGTCGCGCAAGGTCGAACGGAATGTCCGCGCGGCGACCAGCTCCCTCGACACGAACCACGTCTGCGCGAGGCAATGCAGGCTCGTGAGGGCGAAAAGGACGAGGATCAGCGACGAAATCCGCGTCCGGTCCGTCGCGAACATCACCTGGACGAGGCCCAACCGCCAGACGATCGCCAAGCCGAGCACGGTCAAGCTCATCAGCACGAGCCAGCGAAGCAGTGGTAGGAAGTCCCGCGCGTCGGACTGCGTGCCCAGGAACGCCGATGAGCGCGACATGATGGAGGATGTTTCCACGCGCAATGCTTCCCCCAGGGCGACTCTTGCTGGTCCGGCTCCTATTGAGCGCTGCCTTCGGTGCACGGGCAACATACACCCGCAAAAAAAGCATCGCGGGACGATTGTCAGCTTGGCCTTGGGCCGGAGAAAGCCGACCTCGCGCAAGGCTCGCAATCCGGCGTTCGCGCCGGTATCGTCCGCGCGGGCATGATGACCGACCTTCCCAATCTTCTGACCTTGTCGCGGATCGCGGCCATCCCGCTGATCGTGGTGCTCGTGGCGCTGCGCAGCCCGGCCTGCGACCTCATTGCCTGCGTGGTGTTCAGCGCCGCCGCGGTCACCGACTATTTCGACGGCCGGATCGCGCGGGTGCGGCGTCAAACCTCCGACATCGGCCGGATGCTGGACCCGATCGCGGACAAGCTGCTCGTCGGCGCCACCCTGATGATGCTCGCGGGGACGGACCGGCTCACCGCGCTTGGGCTTTATCCGGCGGTTGTCATCCTGCTGCGCGAGATCCTGGTCAGCGGGCTTCGCGAATATCTCGCCGGCATCCGCATCGGCTTGCCCGTGACGCGGCTCGCCAAGTGGAAAACCGGATTTCAGATGGGCGCGCTCGGGACCTTGCTGGCCGGGAATTCCTCGGCGGTCATGCTCCGCCTTGACGTCCTGCCGGTCTCGCTGATTGGCGAGGCGATGCTCTGGGTCGCGGCGGCGCTGACATTGCTCACCGGCTGGGACTACCTCACCGCCGGGCTGCGTCACGCCAGCCGGGCACCCGCGC
>CAXUIE010000015.1:6566-18288 GCA_964250825.1 uncultured Acidisphaera sp.
CCCGCGCCGCGTGGCCAGCGGGACGCGGTGCCGCCGCACCTGTGAAGGTTCTCGGCCTGGTAGGCTGGTCCGGCAGCGGCAAGACCACGTTACTTACTGCGCTGTTGCCGGTGTTCCGCGCGCGCGGGCTCACCGTCTCGACCGTCAAGCACGCCCATCACGGCTTCGACATGGACCGGCCCGGCAAGGACAGCCACCGTCACCGCCAAGCGGGCGCGGCGGAGGTGCTGGTGGTGAGCGGCCCGCGCTGGGCGCTGCTGCACGAAGTCGAGGGACCGGAACCGTCCTTGGCGGCCCTGCTCGCGCGAATGGCGCCCGTCGATCTCGTGCTGGTGGAGGGCTTCAAGACGCACCCCTATCCCAAGATCGAGGTCTATCGTCCCGCCCTCGGCAAGCCGCCGATCTGGCCCGACCAGCCAGACATCGTGGCGGTCGCGACGGACGCGGCGGTGAACGCGAGCGGGGTCGTTACGTTGCCGCTCGGCGCGCCCGGCCATGTGGCCGATTGGGCGCTGCGGTTTCTCGAAAGCGAAGTCCCTGATAGAGCTGTTCTTGAGCGGACCAACCGCTGAGGGCACAGTCCCGCCGCCTTGAGAGATCATCGGTTTGGAGCCTGCCTTCATGTGGCGTCTTGCCTTGTTCGGCCTCGTCTTGTTCGTTCCCGGTTGTACCGGAGTCGGCGAATATCTGAACGACACGTTCACCTATGGCGTGAACCCGAATGCCCCGATCGGCAACGCCGAGAACATGCAGCGCGCGCGCGGGGAGGATGCCGCGGTGGAGCCGCTGTTGCCGGAGCCCGGCGATATCTGGCCGGGGCCGGTGCAGCCCACCCCGACCTTGCAGGATTTGGAGAAGAACGGGTTCCAGCCGACGCCCAGCGGCGAGCCGTATTCCCCGGACCATCGGGAGCCGCGGCCGCGAGGCAGTTCCACGCCGCCCGGCAACGTCGAGCCCGGCTTGCCTCCGCCCCCACAGTCGACGCCACCCGCCATCTCGACAGCGCCGCCCGAGCGCAGCCCGTCCGGCCGGATCGTCAATGCGCCAAGCGGCCTGGGCGTGACGTCGGGCGGAACCTCGGGCTATCAGACCTTGACCACGCCGCAGGGGCCAGCGGTGGTCGTGCCGAACGGGAACGGCACCAGCACCGTGATCCACTCGGATGGCCGGGTGGAAACCATCCCGACCCCGAAGTGAGAACGATGGAGAGTGACGCGGGCCGTAGCGTGACCGTTCTCTATTTCGCTTGGCTGCGGGAGCGCACACGGGTGGCGGAGGAGATGGTGACGGTTCCCGCCTCGGTCGGCGACATCCGATCGCTGATTGATTGGCTCCGCGCCCGGTCGGCTGGGCACCGCGCCGCCTTCGACAACCCGCAAACGGTCCGGTGCGCGGTCAACCAGGAATTCGCCGGATTGGACACGCCGGTTGGCACGGGTGACGAGATCGCGTTCTTCCCGCCCGTGACGGGCGGCTGAAAGGCGAGCGAATGGCCACGATCCAGGTGCAAGAGGCGGATTTCGACATCGGCGCCTCCATCGCCGCGCTCACCGCCGGGCGGACCGACATCGGCGGGATCGGCTGCTTCGTCGGCACCGTGCGGGACAGCGCCGGCGGCCGCTCGATCTTGGCCATGACGCTTGAGCATTACCCGGCGATGACCGAACGGGCGCTGACGAGGATCGCCACCGAGGCCGGGACGCGATGGTCGCTCCTCGGCTGCACCATAATCCACCGGGTCGGCCGCCTGCTGCCGGGGGAGAACATCGTCCTCGTGCTTGCCGCGGCACCGCATCGCCAAGCCGCGTTGGACGCCGCCGGCTTCCTGATCGACTATCTCAAGACGGGCGCACCCTTCTGGAAGAAGGAGGAGTTCGCCGATGGCGGCGCGGCGGCTTGGGTGGCGGCCAAAGCGGACGACGAGGCGGCGGCCGCGCGGTGGCAGGGCGCTCCCTAGCTACTCGCGCGCTAGCACCCGGTCATTGATGAAGCTCGCCAAGCCGCCGGCGACGAAATCGCGGCGGAGCGCCATTTCGTCGTATTCGTCCCGAACCCAGTCGAGGAACGGGAGGCGGCCCTCGGCGTCAAGCGCGTAGTGGACAAAAAAAGCGTCAAGGATTCCGGTGCGCGACCGGTTCAGGTGACCAAACCGCCAGGAAAGCTGGGCCAGCGCCTCGCGGGTCGTGCCGCCGTTCAGCATGATGAACAATCCGGCGGCGAGGCCGGCCCGGTCCGCCCCCGACTTGCAGTGGATCAGCGCCGGCCGGCGCATGGATCGATAGATCGGAGCCAGCCGAAGAATGCGATCCTTGTGCGGGGCGCCGCGGCTTTCCAGTGCCGCGTCCACGTGATCGATGCCCAACCGCGCCGCCGCTTCGCGCGATAACGCATCGGAGCCGCATAGGCGGTGGCCGCGCAGGTTGATCAGCGTCTTGATGCCGTGCCGGCGCACCGCGTGCGCGAGGCGGGCGGGTGTGGGATGGTTGGAGCGGTAGAGTTCACCGGGCACGACTTCGGCCCAGTTGCCCCACAGCGCGCGGAACACGGCATGGTCCACGAGCAGGCTGTCGGACCATGCACGCGCCCGCCCGACAGGCGTGCTTAGATCACCGCGGAACATCGGTTCAGTCGGGCGCGCTTGATCATACCACGCGCTCAACCATGAGCTGCTTGATCGCGCCGATCGCCTTGGCCGGGTTGAGGCCCTTGGGGCAGGTCTGGGTGCAGTTCATGATCGTGTGGCAGCGATACAGCTTGAACGGATCCTCGAGCGCGTCGAGCCGGTCGCCGGTCGCTTCGTCGCGCGAATCGGCGATCCAGCGATACGCCTGCAGCAGCACGGCCGGCCCGAGATAGCGGTCGCCGTTCCACCAGTAGCTCGGGCAGGAGGTGGTGCAGCAGAAGCACAGGATGCATTCCCACAACCCGTCGATCTTGCCCCGCTCCTCCTTGCTTTGCAGCCGCTCGGCGTCCGGCGGGGGCGGGGTGTCGGCCTTCAGCCAGGGCTCGACCGATCGGTATTGCGCGTAGGCTTGCGACAGGTCGGGCACCAAGTCCTTCACCACCGCCATGTGCGGCAGCGGGTTGATGCGCACCGCGCCGCGCACCTCCTCGATCGGCTTGAGGCAGGCGAGCGTGTTGACCCCGTCGATGTTCATCGAGCAGGAGCCGCAGATGCCCTCGCGGCAGGAGCGTCGGAAGGCGAGGGTCGGGTCGATCTCGTTCTTGATCTTGATGAGCGCGTCCAGGACCATCGGCCCGCACGCGTCGAGATCGACCTCGTAGGTGTCCATCCGCGGATTGTTCCCGTCGTCGGGGTTCCAGCGGTACACCTTGAATGGGCGCACCCGCTTGGCACCTGCCGGCGCTTTCCATGTCTTGCCCTGCCCGACGCGGCTGTTGGCGGGCAATCTGAACTCGGCCATTCGTCAACCTCGGTTGGATGCGGGCGTCACGGCTGTAAAGCGGTGATTGCGGGCATCAGGTCGTTGTTGTCCTCGATGCGCAGCATCCGGATATCGCGCACGGAGGGAGAAAACCACGCATAGCTTTTGGCCAAGTCCTGCACAGCGAGCACGCAGCGCACGGCATCGACGGTCTCGTTCCCGAAATAGACGCTGCCTTGCTGCCGATCGAACCCGTGTTTACGCAACGAGCGACCGATATCGTAGTAAGCGTTCTGCCATGATGGGTTGTGATAACTCGCCTGGAGCGCTGTCGTATCCATGTCAAAGGTGATGGCGAACATCGACGGACGAACGACCCGTTGGGAGTTGTGCCCGGGTCCGACTTTTCGGAGCGGCGTGACGGACATTTGTGCCTTAGTAAACCCGCTTCTTTGGCGGGAACACGGACACCTCGTTGGTGAGGGTCTGCATCCGCACCGGACGGTAGTCCAGCTTCACGCTGCCGTCGTCGGCGCACCAGGCAAGCGTGTGCTTCATCCAGTTCTGGTCGTCGCGGTCCGGGTAGTCGTCCTGCGCGTGCGCGCCGCGGCTTTCCTTGCGAGCCTCGGCGCTGACAATCGTGGTCATCGCGCTGCCCATCAGGTTGGACAACTCGAGCGCTTCCACAAGGTCGCTGTTCCAGATCAGGCTGCGGTCGGCCACCGACATGTCGGAAAGCCCGCCCCAGATCTTCTTCATCTTCTCCACGCCGTCGGTCAGGCTCTGGCTGGTTCGGAATACCGCCGCGTGCTGCTGCATCGCGCGCTGCATGTCCTGGCGGAGGGCCGCCACCGGCGTGCCGCCCTTGGCGTAGCGCGCGCGGTCGAAGCGGTCGAGCGAGGCCTCGCCCGCGCGCGGCGGCAGCGGCGCTTGCGACACGCTCGAACGCACGGTTTCGGCGCATTGGTGCGCGGCGGCGCGACCGAACACCACCAGATCGAGCAAGGAATTGGTGCCGAGCCGGTTGGCGCCATGCACCGACACGCACGCCGCCTCGCCCACCGCCATGAGGCCGGGGACGATCGTGTCCGGATCGCCCTTGGTCGGGCGCAGCACCTCGGCGCGATAGTTGGTCGGGATGCCGCCCATGTTGTAGTGCACGGTCGGCAGGACGGGGATCGCCTCCCTGGTCACATCGACGCCGGCGAACACCTTGGCGGTCTCCGAGATGCCGGGCAGCCGCTCGTGCAGCAGGTCGGCGCCGAGATGCTCCAAGTGGAGCATCATGTGGTCCTTGTGCGGCCCGCAGCCGCGCCCCTCGTTGATCTCCAGGGTCATGGAGCGCGAGACCACGTCGCGTGAGGCGAGGTCCTTCGCCGTGGGGGCGTAGCGCTCCATGAAGCGCTCGCCCTCGCTGTTGGTGAGATAGCCACCCTCGCCGCGCGCGCCCTCGGTGATGAGGCAGCCGGCGGGGAAGATGCCCGTCGGGTGGAACTGCACGAACTCCATGTCCTGCGACGGCAGGCCGGCGCGCAGCACCATGCCGGTGCCGTCGCCCGTGCAGGTGTGCGCCGAGGTGCAGGACAGAAATGTCCGCCCGTAGCCGCCGGTCGCCAGCACCACCTTCTGTGCGCGGAAGCGGTGGATGGAGCCGTCCTCCAGGCACCAAGCGGTGACGCCGCGGCAGGCGCCTTCCTCGTCCATGATGAGGTCGAGCGCGAAATACTCGATAAAGAATTCGACCTCGTGCTTGAGGCTCTGCTGATACAGCGTGTGCAGGATGGCGTGCCCGGTGCGGTCGGCCGCCGCGCACGCGCGCTGCGCCGGCTCCTTGCCGTACTCCTTCATGTGGCCGCCGAACGGGCGCTGGTAGATGCGACCATCCTCCGTGCGGCTGAACGGCACGCCGTAGTGCTCGAGCTCGTAGATCGCCGGGATCGCCTCGCGGCACATGTACTCGATGGCGTCCTGATCGCCGAGCCAGTCCGACCCCTTCACGGTGTCGTACATGTGCCAGCGCCAGTCGTCCTCGCCCATGTTGCCAAGCGCCGCGCCAATGCCGCCCTGCGCCGCCACCGTATGGCTGCGGGTGGGGAACACCTTGGTGATGCAAGCCGTCTTGAGCCCGGCCGCGCCAATGCCGAGGGTCGCGCGCAGCCCGGAGCCGCCGGCGCCGACCACCACCACGTCGTAGGTGTGGTCCACCACGGCGTAGGCGCGGGTGGATGGCATGGTGCTCGCGTTCATCGCTCAGGCAACTCCGGGGTTCAAAGACCCATCTTGAGGACCGAGACGATCCCCACCAGCGCAGATACGAAGCAAATCGCCTTTGTCAGCAGCAACAGGATCAGCCTCGCGCTTTCCACATGCACGTAGTCCTCGATGACCACCTGTAGCCCGAGAGCGGTGTGGTAGAAGGTGGCGAGCAGCAGGCAGATCATCAGCACGATGCTGACCGGGCTCGCGATCCAGAACAGCAGCTGGTCGTGCGACGCGCCGATCAGGCGCACGGCCGACCAGATGAACCATAATGTCAGGGGCACGAGGGCAATGCTGGTGACGCGCTCGGCCCACCAGTTGGCGACGCCCGACTTGGCGGCTCCGAGCCCGCGCACGCGCCCGAGCTGGGACCGCATGACGGCGATATGTACGCCGCGCGAGGCGGAAGCCTTGCCGGTTTCAGACATGGATCGCTCCGTTCACTTCAGGATCAGGCCGACGATCCACACCCCCAACGTGCACACCGCCGTCGCGATCAGCACGGCGTACCCGGTGTAGTAGTAGGTGGGCTTATCGTAGCCGTAGCCACTATCCCAGGCGAGGTGCCGCAGCCCGGCGAAGAAGTGGTAGAACAGCGACACCGTCCAGCCGAACAGGAACAGCCAGCCAAGCACGCTGCCGAGGAACCATTGCACGTCGGCGAACGCCTCCGGCGAGGTCGCGCCGGCCGCCAGCCACCACACCAGGACCACGGCGCCGACCGACAGCGCGATCCCGGTCGCGCGGTGCATGATGGACAGAACGCTGCTGATTTGCGGCCGATAAACCTGCAAGTGCGGCGAAAGCGGCCGCTTCACCACTTGGCCGTCAGTGTTGCGCGCCACCAGCAGCGCGTCGCTCACGTTCTTCAAATGAAGCTCCAACAAGCGGGCCAGTCGTCCGGCGCCCATGTCCATAGCGCCGGGCGTGGCCGGGGGTCAACGCGACCAAACCCGACCGGATTGCAACCGAATGGCAGGCCGAGCGCTGTTACCATGAGTTTGGGTAATGTCATGTCGAGCGCCGCCGCGGGCGAGAGTGGTCCCGCCTTATTCCTGCCGATCCCTCTCGATTATCCGCCCATGGAAGCCGAGAGCGTCGCGGCGTTGCCGGACGGTGCGGGCTGGCAATACGAACCGAAGTTCGACGGTTTCCGCTGCATCGCCTTTCGCGATGGCGCACGGGTCGAGCTGCGCTCCAAGTCGGGCCAGCCGCTCGGGCGCTACTTCCCCGACCTCCTCGGTGCACTTGCATCCGTCCCCGTCCAGCGCTTCGTGCTGGACGGGGAGATCGTCATTCCCCTTGGTGAAGGAAGCTCGTTCGAGGCGCTGCAGATGCGCCTGCATCCGGCCGAGAGCAGGGTCCGCAAGCTAGCGGCCGAGCAGCCGGCCCGGTTCGTGTTGTTCGACCTGCTCGCCGAAGCCGGGCGGGATCTGACGGGCCATCCCTTGGCGGACCGGCGGGCGGCGCTCGTCGCGCTCATGCCGCGCCTTGCGCGCCCCGTGCTGGCCCTGGCTCCGGTCGCGCGGGATGTCGCCGAAGCGCGAGCCTGGCTGGCGGCCGGCGTCTCCGGCCAGGACGGGGTGATGGCAAAGCGCCTGGACTCGCCCTATCGCTCGGGCAAACGCGACGCGATGGTGAAGGTCAAGCGCCAACGCACCGCCGACTGCGTGGTGGGCGGTTTCCGCTATCTGCGGAACGGGCGGCAGGTCGGCTCGCTCCTGCTCGGCCTCCACGACGATGCGGGCAATCTCGATCACGTGGGCTTCACCTCGACCATCCCGCGAGACGAGCGGGCGGCGCTCACGCAGCGGCTGGAGAGCTTACGCGGCGGCCCGGGCTTCACCGGCAAGGCTCCCGGCGGCCCGAGCCGTTGGAGCAATGGGCGGGAAAGCGACTGGCCCCCGCTGCGGCCGGAGCTGGTGGCGGAGGTGCGGTTCGATCACGTGTCGGGCGGCCGGTTCCGGCATGGGACGACCCTGCTGCGCTTCCGCCCGGACAAGCGCCCCGACCAATGCCGGATGGAGCAGCTGGGCAGCGCGCGCTAGCGTCGCCGTTCAGTCCGCGCTCGCCCGCTTGAACCCCATGACCATCTCCCGGATCGAGGCCGGATCGGTTTGCTCCATCACGCGGCGGGCGAACCGGGCGCAATCGTCGATGCCGACACTCCGGACGGCCTGCTTGGCGCGCGGCACGGCGCCCGCGTTCATGCTGAAGGAGCGCAAGCCGATGCCGAGCAGCAGCGGCATCAGCCGCGCGTTGGCGGCGATCTCGCCGCACACGGAAACCGGCATCCGCATCCGCAGCGCCGCCTCCGTCGCGAATTGCACCAAGCGCAGCACGGCCGGGTGCAATGGGTCGTACAGCTCGGCCAGTTCCGTTTCCCCCCGATCGACGGCGAGCGTGTAGGCGGTCAGGTCGTTGGTGCCAATGGCGAAGAAGTCCGCCTCCAACGCGAGCGCGTCGGCGGCGAGCGCGGCGCCTGGGGTTTCGATCATGATCCCGAGCGGCGGAAGCTTCTCGGGTAGCCGGTCACCGCGCCGGCGCAGACGGCGGGCGACGCGCTGATAGATCTCGCGGGCTTGGCGGACCTCGCCGACATTCGTCACCATCGGCAGCATCACCCGGGTCGGACCGGCCGCGGAGGCGCGCAGGATGGCGGCAAGCTGCGTCTCGAACAAGGGAATCCGCCGCAGCAGCAGCCGAATGCCGCGCAACCCGAGCGCGGGGTTCGGGTCGGCCGCATCCGGCACGATGCCCTCGGCCGAGAGCGCGTCGATTTCCTTCTCACCGCCCCAGTCGAGCACCCGGATGGTCACGGGATCACCCGCCATCGCCTCGATCACCGCCCGGTAGCTCTCGGTTTGCGTGTTCTCGTCCGGCACGCTTTCGCGGTTCATGAACAGGAACTCGGTGCGCAGCAGGCCGATGCCCTGCGCCCCCGATTGCGCGATCAGCGGCAATTCGATCGGCAGCTCGAAGTTGGCCTGCAACTCAACCGCCTCGCCGTCCAGCGTCTCGGCCGGGAGGCGCCGAAACCGCGCCAGCTTTTGCCGCTCGCGGGCAAACGACGTGACGCCCCGGCGAGCGACGGCCAGGCGCCCCGGGGTCGGGTTGAGCGCCACCGTGCCGGCCGAGCCATCCACCACCGCGAGATCTCCCGGCATGATGGCGTGCGCAAGCCCGACCGCGCCCAGCACCGCCGGCACGCCGAGCGCCCGCAGCATCACGGCGGTGTGTCCCTCCGCGCCGCCTTCCTCCGTCGCGACCCCGGCCAGCCGGGACGGGTCGAGCAGCGCGGCGTCGGCGGGGCGCAAGGCCTCGCTCACCAGCACGGCGCCCTCCGGCAGGCCCGCGAAGCTGCGGAATGGCGCCCGGGTGAGATTGCGAACCAGCCGCCGGGCGATCTCGCGCACCTCCTCGGCCCGGCGATCGATGCTCGCCCGCTCCTCTTCGGGGGTGTCGGGCAACGCTTGAGCGCCGATGACCGCGGCGATACCCTCGGCCTCGTCGTGGACGGCGCTCTCGGCCGACAGCAGCGCTTCCCCGATGCGCCGTCGCGCACCTCGGATCAGTCGGCTGTCGTCCAACATGCGCGTGTAGGCGTCGAGCAGCGGCGCGATCTCGGCCTGGCTGTCTTCCGGCAGCACGGCCAGCCTCGCCCGGAGCTTGCCGACCTGCTTGCGCGACTGAAGGATGGCCGCTTCGAGCCGGGCTCGCTCCCCGTCAACGTCGGTGACGCCGATCGCGTGGCGCGTGATGACCGCGGCGGGTTCAACAGTGCCAAACACCGGCCCGATCGCCACGCCGGCGGAGACCGGGATGCCGACGAAAAGCCGCTCTTGACGCCCCTCCGGCGGTTTGGGCGGCCGCGCCAAGCGCCGGTGCTGCGGAGAGGGCGGCAGGGCAGGAGGTGGTTCACTCTTGTTCATTGAAGCCGGATTCGACGAGACCGACGAGCGCGTCGAGCGCTTCCTTCGCGTCCCACCCTTCCGCGCGCAGCTCGATCGTGGAGCCCCGGCCGGCCCCAAGCATCATTAATCCCATGATGGAGCGGGCGGAAACGCTTTGGCCGTCCTTGATCACCTCGACGGACGCGCCGAATCGCTCGGCCAAGGTGACGAACTTGGCCGCCGCCCGCGCGTGCAGCCCACGACGATTGGTGACCGACAGGGTCCGACTCAGGACAGGGGCGCCGGGACCGTCGGCCGCCGCAGCCATCACCCGCAGCTTCCGTTCCCGGCGCCGTTGACCTTGCAGCCGTGCAGCACGTTGGACGCCGCGGCGATATATTTCCGCCCGGCTTCCTGAGCCCGGTCAACCGCGCTTGCGAGGGGCTGAGTTGAGCGAACCTTGGCGAGTTTGACGAGCATCGGCAGGTTCACCCCGGCGATAACTTCCACGCCCTCGCGGTTCATCAGGGAGATCGCGAGGTTGCTGGGCGTGCCGCCGAACATATCGGTGAGCAGCACGACCCCGTCGCCCGTGTCGCAGCGCTTGATGCATTGCTCGATTTCCGCCCGGCGTCCCTCCATGTCGTCCTCCGGGCCGATGCAAACGGTGTCGACGTTGCGCTGCGCCCCGACCACATGCTCGAGCGCCAGGCGCAACTCGTCGGCGAGGTGACCATGCGTCACCAGGATCATGCCGATCATGGCGTGCTTGTGACGGCCGCGGCTCGCGCCGGCGATCGTCGGGGACGCCGCCCCGTGACAATAGGCATCTAGCCGTCAGGCCTCCTGTGCCCGGTGAACCGGGGGTCCGTTTCCCCGACCTTCAACCCGCCCTCGGATCTGTCCCGCGTCGCGGGCGCTTCCCTTGCCGCCGCGGCTCGGGCCAGCTCGCGATGCACGACGTTCACCCGCCACTCGCCACCTCGCAGATCCGCCTCCAGCTTCTCCGCGATATACACCGAGCGGTGTCGCCCCCCGGTGCAGCCGATCGCCACCGTCGAGTACTTCTTGCCCTCAAGGACGAAGCGAGGCAAGAGCAGCGATAACAGATCCGTGATCTTAGCATAGTACGCCGCGAAATCCGGATCCGCCTCCACATAGGCGCCGACCTCGGCGTCCATTCCCGTCCGTGGCCGCAATATGGGATCGTAATGAGGGTTACGCAAAAAGCGGGCGTCGAATACCAGGTCTGCCTCGCGGGGCAGGCCGGCCGGGAACGCGAAAGAGACTAAGGAAACATTGAGGCCGCTTCGGCCCTCCACGGCCGTGCCTGACCCGAAGTGACGCTCGATCAGCAGCCGGAGCGCGGCGGGCGCCAAGGTGGAAGTATCGAGGACGAGCTCAGCCACCTCGCGCAACTCGGCCGTCAGCCGTTCCTCCACGTGAATGCCGTCGCTCACCCGCCCCTGTGGAGCGAGCGGATGGCGACGCCGCGTTTCGGTGTAGCGGCGGAGCAGCGTCTCCTCGTCAGCCCAGGTATACACGAGCTCAGGCCGAAGCCCGGCTTCGCGCAGGCGCCCGACGGCGTCCAGCACCTCGCCCGCATCAAAGCTCGCGTTGCGGGCATGCACGCCGATGGCAAGCGGCGCCCGGGACTCGCCCGCCAAGGTTTCCGCCATCGTGAGCGGCGGGTTGTCCACCACCTCGAAGCCGAGATCCTCGAGCGCATGGAGCACGGACAGCTTTCCCGCGCCTGACAGCCCGGTCACGAGAACCAGTCGGCTGCCCGGCAGTCGAGGCGGGCGGGCGTTCAAAGGGCGAATGCCCCCGCGATCTGGAACGACCGGCCAAGCGCGCAATCGAGGGCCAACTCGACCCGCTGCGGCGCCGAGGGCTGCGCTGGGTCAAGCGCCACCAACGGGAGATCGAGCGACGGGCAGCGGGCGGGCTGCGGCAGCCGAGCCCTCCTGCTTACAAGGTCGACCACAAGGGCGAGCTGAGCTTCCGGTCTGCAAGGGAAACGCATGATGCCCAGCCCGCGCACCTCGATCAAACCGGCCAGCCCGGACGGCGCCCGCGCCAGCCCGAACGCCACGTCCACCCTGTCGTCGGCGACCAGCTCGAACCCGCGATCGATCAATCGCAGCACCAAGTCGGATTTTCCCGACCCGGGCGGCCCCGTCA
>CAXUIE010000015.1:18335-25103 GCA_964250825.1 uncultured Acidisphaera sp.
GGGCTGGCGAAGGCTCGGCGCCACGATTAGATCACGGGGCCCAGCAGCAGGCGGATGGCGCGAGGAGAGCGGCGGATGGACGGACCACTGAGGACGGAGGCGGATGGCAAGGGGCTTGCCCGGTCGGCAGGCGCGCTCGCCGGCCTCAAGGTGATCGACCTGACCCGCGTGCTCGGCGGCCCGTATTGCACCATGATCCTGTCCGATCATGGCGCCGAGGTCATCAAGATCGAGCCGCCGCAAGGCGATGAGGTTCGCGACTGGGGACCGCCCTTCACTCAGCACGAGGACGGATCTCGCGACGCGAGCTACTTTCTCGGGGTCAATCGCAACAAGCGCTCCGTGGCCCTCGACATCAGCAAGCCGGCCGGCGTCGCCGTGCTGCTCCGCTTGCTGGAGGACGCGGATGTCCTGGTGGAGAACTTCAAGCCGGGCGGGATGGAGAAATGGGGGCTGGGCTACGACGCGGTGCTGTCCCGGCGCTTCCCCCACCTGATCCATTGCCGCGTGTCCGGCTTCGGCGGCGACGGACCGCTTGGCGGGCTGCCGGGCTACGACGCCGTGCTCCAAGCGATGACCGGACTGATGAGCGTCAACGGCGATCCTTCGACGGGGCCGCTCCGCCTCGGGATCCCGCTCGTCGATCTCGGAACCGGGCTGTACAGCGCCATCGCGATCCTAATGGCGCTGCAAGAGCGTGCCCGGTCGAACCGTGGCCAATATCTCGACATGACGTTGTACGATTGCGGCATGGCGTTACTGCATCCGCAAGGTGCCAATTACTTCCTTAATGGGAAGCGGCCCGCGCCCACCGGCAATCCGCACCCCAACCTCGCCCCCTACGAGAAATACGGCACCGAGACGTGCGAGATTTTCGTTGCTTCCGGCAACAACGGCCAGTTTCGCAAATTGTGCGAACTCGTGGGCCGACCGGAGATCGCGACCGACCCTCGGTTCAAGGACAACGCGGACCGGCTGGCTAATCGCGCGGCGCTGATGGCGGTGCTCGGTGCCGCGTTCGCCGAACAGGAGGGGCACGCCCTCGCCATGCACCTCATTCGCAACGGCGTGCCGGCCGGGCCGGTGCTGCCGGTCGACGAGGCGCTCTCGGCCCCCCATACCCGGCATCGGGAGATGGTGACGGAGCTTGCCGGCTATCGCGGGCTCGGCACGCCTATCAAGCTGTCGCGGACGCCGGGCGGCGCTCAGGCGGCTCCCCCGCGCTTCGGTGAGCACGGGGCGGAGGTGCTGGAACGACACGGCTATACCGCTGCCGACATTGAGCGGCTCGAGGCGGATGGGGTGCTCTACACGCGACGCCGAACTTGATAGCCGGCTTCTCCACCCACCCATGACGCTCGCCGCCTTCTCGCGCCATCTCATGCTGGCTTTGGCGCTTGCCTTGCTGTCAGCCTTGCTGGTGCGCATCATGATCGGCGCGGGCGTGATGGACACGCCCGATCGCCGCAAGTCGCACAGCCGGCCGACGCCCAAAGGCGGCGGAGTCGGGATCGTCGCGGCGTTTCTCGCCGGCATGTACGTGCTGTATCGTTACGCCGAGTTCTCCCGCCTCGCTGACCCGTATTTCCGTGGCGTGATCCTTGCCTCGGTCGCCATCGCCGTGGTGGCGTTCCTCGACGACCTGCGCGATTGGCCGTTCACCGTCAAGCTCGCGGCACAAATCGCCGCCGCGCTGACCGCGGTAGCGTCGGGGCTTTACGTCACGGACTATCACATGCCCTACGTCGGCCCGTGGCAGCTCGGCTCGATCGGCATCGCCGCGACCGTCGTCTGGATTCTGTTCGCCACCAACGCGATGAACTTCATCGACGGGCTGAATGGCCTCGCGGCCGGAACCGCCCTGGTCGCGGCCGTGTTTCTTGCCGGCATCGCGGAAGGTCAAGGGGGCTGGTTCGTTTACTTCGCGGCGCTTCTGCTTGCCGCCGGATTGGCGGGGTTTCTGCCGTACAATTTTCCCCGTGCCCGCATCTTCATGGGCGACGTTGGCAGCCAATTCTGCGGGTTCGTGCTTGCCGTGCTCGGCGTCGCCGCAGCGCGATTTGGCGCGATCGAGATGTCATTCCTGTTGGTGCCGATGCTGCTGTCGGGCGTGCTGCTCGACGTTGCATTCACTTTGATGCGCCGAGCTCTCGCGGGCCAACGCCTGACCGAGGCGCATCGCGGGCACGTTTATCAGGTGGCGCAGCGGGCGGGCATACCGGCGCCCTGGGTGGCAGTGACGCACTGGGGGTTCGCCGTGTTCGGCGGACTATGTTGCTTGCTGTTCATCGCCGCGCCGGCGGGGATCAAGCCGTTCGTGCCGTTGCTGATCCTTCTGCCGCAAGCCGTCTGGCTCGCGCTGGTCCGCAGTCGGGCGCGGCGAGCCGGCGTCAACCGATGGTGACGCCGGCATCCACCGACGCGTGCGGGCGGGGTCGCGAGGGCTAGCCGAGCGCCGCTTTGCGCACTGCGTGCGACTCACCCAAGCTTGCGGCCGCTCGACGCGAACCACCGGATGCTTCGTTCATTATTCCGCGCAGGTCACGCAGAAACGCGGCGCCCTTCAACGTGCGCTGCACGAGAACACTCCGGCGATCCATCGGATCGACTTTACGCCGGGCGAGATCGAGTTCGCCAAGTCGGTCCAACGCGCGAGTGATGGCCGGCTTGGAGACGTTCAGGTCGGCCGCAAGCCCGCGCACCGTGTGGCCTCCCTCGCTCAGATAGCATGTGAGGAACACGCCAAGCTGTCGGGCAGAGAGAGCCGGCCCATCGCGACGGACGAGAGACACGACAGTATCACGCAGGACACCGACGAGCTGGTCGGAGGCTTGAGTCGTTGCCATTTTGATAATCCTTTGGTCAACCCCGGAAAGGTTAACTTGCCGTAACGCCAAGAGTCGCTCGTGTTGATGGCGACATATGGTTTCCACTCAATTCCCGGATAGAGCCTGAGTTGCAAAAAAACGCCGCGCGAAAAGTCCCAATCACGTTACCGGAGTGGTTCGGTTTGTTCACGAAGCGATGACGCTTTTTTCAATCGCGCTGCACACGGCGCGGATTGCTTGCCCCTCGCCGCCCTCTGGATGAGCTGGCCGGGTTTGATCGTTCCAGGCGTACAAGTCGACATGAGCCCAATTGACGCCAGGCGGAACGAAGCGGCGTAAGAACAATGCCGCCACGATGGCGCCGGCGAACGGCTTGGTGGAAACGTTGTTGAGGTCGGCCACGGGACTCGCAAGCCAAGGATCGTAGCCGTTCCAAAGCGGCAATCGCCAGAGCGGGTCGTGGCAGTCGCCGCCGGCGGCGACGAGTTGCGCGGCCCCCGCCTCGTCGGTGCAGAACACTGCCGGCAAATACGGTCCGCGCGCCCCCCGCGCCGCGCCGGGTAGCGTGGGGCAGTCAAGAAGCAGCGCGGGCTGTTCGTCGGACGCATCGGCCAGCAAGTCGCACAACACGAGCCGCCCCTCCGCATCGGTGTTTCCGATTTCGACCGTCAAACCACGGCGCGTCCGTATCACATCGAGCGGGCGCATGGCGGTGCCGGACACGCTGTTCTCGACACAGCCGAGGCGCACCGCGAGCCGGATCGGCAGATCGGCTTCCATCAGCACGCGCGCCATCCCGAGCACGGCGGCCGCGCCGCCCATGTCTTTCTTCATCCGCAGCATTCCCGCCGACGGCTTGATGTCGTAGCCGCCGCTATCGAAGCACACGCCCTTGCCGCACAGCGCGATAAGCGGCGCGTCGGGAGCAGCGCGCGAGCCTCGCCAGCGAAACAGCGCGACCAGCGGCTCGCGCGTGGAGCCACGGCCGACGGCCGCGATCGTCGGGTAGTCGCGCTCCAGCGCCTCATCCTCGACGCATGTCGCGTCCGCGCCAAACGAGGCGGCGAGCTCCAGCGCGGACCCCGCAAGCTCGGCCGGCCCCAGCAGGTTGGCCGGCGTGTTGATGAGGTCCCGCGCCATGCCGATCGCGCGCGCCTCCGAAACGGCGCGCTCGCATCCAGCAGGCAGCACGAGCTTGGCGGGTGCCCGCGTGTGCGGCTTGACCGCCGTGTAGCGATAAGCACCGAGCGCGAAGCCGAGCACCGCCATGCCCATCTCGAAAGCGCCCGACTGCAAGCGCCACCGCGAGTCGGCGGGAAGGCGGAAGGCGAGATCACCGAACGCTTCGGGCGCACGCTCCTCGCCGAGACCGAGCACTGCGCCGCGCACGCCGTCGCCGCCCGGCAGCAAGGCGAGTTCCTGCGCGGACGCGGTGAAGCCCGAGGCGCGCAGAAACCCGGCCTGCTCCGACGGAAGCGTTTGAAGGAACGCCGCCAGACCGTCCGCGCGCACGGCGAACAACGGGAGCGCCGCGGTAGGGGGTGAAACGAGGCAGTCGAGCGTCGAGTTTATCACGGAGGCGGCCCTTCTCACGGCGAAAGCTAGCGTTTCACCGCGCGCTTCGGCCGGCAAGGCCGCTTTGGGCACGTCCTCCGGTCGGGATCTTGCGCGATCGAACCAGCGTTCCGCATGAAACACGGTAGCGCTCTTCTCAACTTTACCATGAAAACGCTGGGACGCGAGGACGCTAGTTCAGTCTCGTGCCTGGCCTGTCCGGCCAGACCGCATTTGAGACGAGCCGAAATCAGGCCACGAAACCTTGATAACGGCCACCTAAGTTTTGCGCGACTCAAAGTTTTTCCTTGGATGTAGTCTTGGTCACTGTCGCTCCATCTTTGGATTGGGCGACCATGTTTCTGTAGTAAACAGACAAAATTGGGAAACGCTATGCCGCAAAAACTCGGTTTAGGTGGCCTGCTGGGTCGGCGACGCGCCCTGACGCTTGGAGGAGCCGTTTCGGGAGGTCTGGTGGCGGCCAGCAACGGCGAAGCGTTTGGAGCCTCGCGCTTCAAATCTTCGCTCAATCACGGCTCGCCCATCGTCCGGGTCTGGGATGGAGACCAGCTCCCGGTCGATAAGATCCAGGCGATCCTGCAAGCCCAGGGCAACGTGTCGGACAGCGGCGTTCTTTCGGTTGAGATCGACCGCAACGATCTGCCGAACGTGACCCGCAACGGCGTACCCTGGCTGCCCTCATTCGAGGTCAACGGAACGGCCTACTTTCAAGCCGTGGACGACGGGCGGGCGATTCTGAACGGCGATTTCGCCCTGCTCGACAAGGAGACCAATCCGTTCATCGACGCTTTATTGCGGAACGGCCTCGTCCTCCAGGCCTTTCATCAGCATTTCTACGATCTCACCCCGCAGATTTGGTACATGCACTTTCGCGGCGTCGGCGATCCGCTCCAGCTCGCCCAGGCGGTCTTCAATTCCATCACGCAAGCCACATCCACTCCCTTCCCGCAGCCGCCGCCTTCGCAGACGACGTCGCTGCCGGCGGACCAACTGGCGCGGATCCTCGGCGGCAGCGCCCAGATCGGCGGCGATGGCGTCGTCACGGTCAGCGTCCCCCGAGCCGACCACATCACGCTACAGGGCGTGCGGATCGCGGGAGACGAAGGAATTGCGTTGACGGTCGCTTTTGAGCCGCTGGGCGACGGGACGACCGTGGTTGCGCCGGACTTCTCCATGCTGACGCGTGAGGTGATCCCGGTGACGCGCGTGATGCGCCAGCAGGGCTGGGAGAACAACTGCCTCTACAACCAGGAGACAGGCGAGCATCCCCAACTCTTTTTTTCGCACCAGGTGAAGATTGGCGACGCCGTACAGCTGGCCCAGGAGGTCCGCAACGGGGCCAACAACAGCAACCTGATGTTCTCTTCGTAGCGCGCGCGGCCGCCAGAGGATCATATCCACCCTGCGCTGCGATTGCGGTTGGGGACCGCCGCGCAGCGCAGGGTGACGTTGAGTTCAGCCGTCTCCGGTCGGGATCATCGCGGCGACGTCGGGGCGGCCTTCGTCGGCGAGGCCGCGAGCGACGCCTTGCCGGTCCGCTTCGTCGCGATTCTGGCTCAGCTTCCACTTGCCTTCGAGCCGCTCGATCGTGAGGGCGAAGCCGACGATGCCCTTGAGCATCCCGGCGACGTATTGGGCGGGAGCGTCAGAGATCGCCCAGGGGGCGGCCCGCGAGTGCTCCTGCTTTTCGGTCAGCCGCCGCACCACGTCATGCAGCCGTTCGCGATCGTCGAAGAAGTCGATGGGACCGTGGGCGTGGACGGCGACGTAGTTCCAGGTCGGGACGACCCGGCCGTGCGCCTGTTTCGCGGGATACCACGACGGCGTCACGTAGGCGTCGGGGCCGGCGAAGATCGCCAAGGCGTGGACGCCCGGCGCGAAGTCGCGCCATTGCGGGTTGGCGCGCGCGATGTGGCCGACAAGCGTCCCATGCGGTCGCGGCTCCGGGTCGAGGATCATCGGCGCGTGGGTGGCCACGATGCCGTCAGACCCGAACGTCACCAAAATCGCGAGCCCGGTCGCGCGGATCGCTTCGGCCAGGATCTCGGGGCGGTTCTCCGCGAAATGGGCTGGAACGTACATGGTGGGCGCTATGCGGCCGCGCGAATCGCGGCGGCGCGGACGTCGTCGCTGACCCCGTCCTGAAAGCCGCGGAAATTGGCCTCGAACCGGGAAACCAGCTCACGCGCGGTGCGGTCATAGGCGTCCGGATCCGCCCACGAGCGGCGCGGGTCCAGCACCTCCGGGGGCACGCCAGGAACAGTCTCGGGAGTCGAAAGGCCGAAATACGGCTCGGCGCGAAACCTCGCTTTGGCCAGCGCGCCGTCGAGCGCCGCGCCGCGCCGGGCGCGCGTGTGGCGGATGG
>CAXUIE010000016.1:0-5339 GCA_964250825.1 uncultured Acidisphaera sp.
ACACCGGGTTGATCGAGCAGCTGGCGCGCCACCACGCGGTGCTGCTGACGGTGGAGGAGGGTGCTGCCGGCGGGTTCGGCGCCGCGGTGATGCATCACCTGGCCTGGCGCGGCCTGCTGGACGGCGCCGCCGGCGCCGGCGGCCTGCGCTTCCGCCCCATGACCCTGCCCGACCGCTTCATCGACCACGACACCCAGCCCCGCCAACTCGCCGAGGCCGGCCTCAACCCCGCAACCATCGTGCAAACCGCCCTCGACGCGCTGGGGCAGCAGGGCGGACGGCGCAAAGCGGTTGTCACGCGGTGAGGCGTCGCGCCTTGCTCGGGTTGCTGACGTGCCTTGCCGCTGCGCGGGTAGCGGCGGCTTCGGACGCGGCGGAGCCGATCAACGAACTCAACCGGGCCTTGCTCACGGTCATGAAGGCCGGCAACGCGATGCCTTTCCCGCGACGTTACGAGATGCTGGCGCCCACGGTGGAGCGGGTGTTTGATCTTCCGGGCATACTACGTACCTCCGTCGGCCCTCGCTGGGCGTCGCTCGGATCGCAGGAGCAAACCGATCTCGCCGAGGTGTTCCGCCGCTTCACGGTCGCGTCCTATGTGGCGAGCTTCGCCAAATATACCGGCGAGCGCTTCGAGGTGCTGCCAGACAGCCGCCCTGGCGCCGGTGGGGAAATCGTTGAAACCCGCATCGTACCCGCCTCGGGTAGTCCCGTTCGGATCGACTATGTGCTGCGCCAGGTCGGCGACGACTGGAAGGTGGTGGATGTATTGCTGAACGGTTCGATCAGCCGGGTGGCGGTTCAGCGGTCCGATTTCCGGAGTCTGCTGGGCGTGGCCTCTAACGCTTCGGGGCTGATCGCAAGCCTTCAACGGAAGGTTGCCGACCTGTCCGGCGGCACGTTGTCGGCCGGATGACCTGGCTCGCCGCTTTTTCCGGCGCGCTCGCTTGCGCGGGCGTGGCTTTCGCGCTTGCCGGCTGGGCCGCGGTGCTGCGATTCTCTCGCCGCCCCGTTGACCCGTTGACCGCCCGGCCCCCGGTGACGGTGTTGAAGCCGCTCTATCGCGACGAGCCTCTGCTGGAGGAAGCGCTCGTCAGCGTGTGCGCGCAAGACTATCCCGCGCTGCAGATCGTGTTCGGCGTGCAGGACCCGTCCGACCCGGCGCTTGCCGTGGTATCCCGACTGAAGGCTCGATTCCCCGACCGCGCGATCGAGACGGTGATCGACCCCATGCCGCACGGCCGTAATCACAAGGTCGGCAACTTAATGAACACGCTTCGCGCGGCGCGGCACGACGTGCTGGTGATCGCCGACAGCGACGTCCACGTGCCGCCGGACTGGCTCGACCGGATGGTGGGCTGCCTGAACCGCCCCGGTGTCGGCCTTGCGACCGTGCTGTACACCGGGCTGCCCGCCACCCGCGCCGCGGCGGCGCGGCTGGGCGCCACCCAGATCACCCACGCGCTGCTACCCGGCGCCCTGCTAGCCCGCGCGCTCGGCCGGCAAGATTGCTTCGGGGCGACCATGGCGCTGCGTCGGGAAACGCTTGACCGCGTCGGCGGCCTTCGAATGCTGGTGGACCACCTTGCCGACGACAACGTGCTTGGCCGGCTGGTTCGCCAGGAAGGATTGCGGGTCGAGCTGGCGGCGGTGGTGCCCGCGACGACGGTGCCTGAGACCAGCTACGGGGCGCTCTGGAGCCATGAGCTGCGCTGGGCGCGGACCACGCGGGCGCTCGAGCCGATCGGCTTCGCCGCCTCCTCCGTGCAGTATCCGCTGTTCTGGTCGGCGCTCGCCTTGGTCGCTTCGGGTTGCGCGTGGTGGGCGGTGGTCCTATCTGGTGTTGTCTGGCTGGCGCGGGCGCTGGCCGCGTGCGGCATCGACCACGCGCTCGGGCTCGCGATCAAGGCCCCGCTCTGGCTCTTGCCGCTGCGAGACGTCTTATACATGGCGGTGCTGGCGGCAAGCTTCGTGGGTGACCGGGTGGAGTGGCGCGGCCACGCCTTGACCGCCGACAACGGCCGCGACGACCAAGACGGCCAGGACGCGTTCCCCTCGGAAGGGAAGGTTAGGATCTATTGATGGATAGGCCGGTCTGATGCGGACCTTGTTCCTCCACCCGCCCTCGTTCGACGGATTCGACGGCGGCGCGGGCTCGCGCTACCAAGCCAAGCGCGAGATCAAGTCGTTCTGGTTTCCGACCTGGCTCGCGCAGCCCGCCGCCCTTGTGCCCGGCAGCAAGCTGATCGACGCGCCCCCCGCGCGGGTCGGGCTGGACACGGTAACGCGCGACGCGCGCGCCTACGATCTATGCGTAATCCACACGTCCACCCCGTCGTTCGCCTCCGACGTGCGGGTTGCGCGGGCCATGAAGGACGCCAATCCCGCGCTCACCATCGGCTTCGTCGGCGCCAAGGTGGCGGTGCAGCCGGAGGAAAGCTTGCGCCACGGCGAGCCGATCGACTTCGTCGCGCGCAATGAGTTCGACTTCACGATCAAGGAGATCGCGGAAGGTCGCGATCTGACCGCCGTGGACGGCATCTCTTACCGGACGCCGGACGGCGGCATCGCGCATAACCGCGACCGCGCGGTGCTGGAGGACATGGATCAGCTGCCGTTCGTCACGGAGGTGTACAAGCGCGACCTCCGCATCGAGGACTACTTTATCGGCTACCTGCTCCACCCTTATGTCTCGTTGTACACAGGGCGCGGCTGCAAATCGCGCTGCACCTTCTGCCTGTGGCCGCAGACGGTGGGGGGACACCGCTACCGGGTTCGCTCGCCGGGGCACGTCGCCGAGGAAGCGCGGCTGATCCAACGGCTGTTCCCGCAGGTGCGCGAGATCTTCTTCGACGACGACACCTTCACCGACAACCTGCCGCGCGCCGAGGCGATCGCGCGCGAGCTGGGCCGCCTCGGGGTGACCTGGTCGTGCAACGCCAAGGCGAACGTGCCCCGCGCCACGCTCAAGGTTCTGAAGGAGAACGGGCTGCGACTCCTGCTGGTCGGCTACGAGAGCGGCAATCAACAGATCCTGCACAACATCAAGAAAGGCATGCGGATCGAGGTCGCCAAGCAGTTCACCCGCGATTGCCACGAGCTCGGCATCAAGATCCACGGCACTTTCATCTTGGGCTTACCGGGCGAGAGCACGGAAACAATCCAGGAAACCATCCGCTTCGCGACCGAGATCAACCCGCATACCATCCAGGTGTCGCTGGCGGCGCCATACCCCGGCACGTTTCTCTACGATCAGGCGCTTGCCAACGGCTGGCTCGACGCCGGTCACGCCGAGCTGGTCGACGATCACGGCATCCAGATCGCGCCGCTGCATTATCCGCACCTGTCGCACACCGAGATCTTCGATTCGGTGGAGACATTCTACAAGAGATTCTATTTCCGCGCGCCCAAGATCGCCTCCATCGTGGGCGAGATGGTCGCCAGCCCGCAGATGATGAAGCGGCGCCTGCGGGAGGGCGTGGAGTTCTTCCAGTTCCTGCGCGAGCGCCACAAGGCCGCCTGACCCCCAAGCGCGTCATCATCACCGCCGACGATTTCGGCTTGTCCAAGGCG
This sequence comes from uncultured Acidisphaera sp., assembly GCA_964250825.1. Taxonomy (GTDB): domain Bacteria; phylum Pseudomonadota; class Alphaproteobacteria; order Acetobacterales; family Acetobacteraceae; genus CAVWQV01. The sequence goes on from CAXUIE010000016.1 coordinate 3,574, forward strand.
GTGAACGAGGCGGTGGAGCAGGCGCATCGCGACGGCGTGCTGACGACGGCTAGCCTGATGGTCGCGGGTCCGGCGGCGGCGGACGCGGTGCGGCGGGCGCGGGCGCTGCCTTCGCTCAAGGTGGGCCTGCACCTCGTGGTGATCGAGGGATCGGCGGTGCTGGGACCGGCGGAGATACCCAGCTTGGTGCGGCCAACCCGTCCCACACCCCGCTCCCAAAAGAGGAAGGAGCTTTCTTTTCCCTCTTCCGTGGTGACGGCGGGGCGGAGTGAGGGGTTTCTTTCCGATCAACTCGCGCTCGCCCTCCGCTACGCGTTCCACGCCGCCGCGCGCCGACAGCTCGCCGCCGAGATCCGCGCCCAGTTCGCCGCCTTCGCGGCGACCGGGCTTCGGCTCGACCACGCCAACGCGCACAAGCATATGCACCTCCACCCGACCGTCGGACGACTCTTGATCCACATCGGGCGTGACTACGACTTGCGAGCAGTCCGCGTCCCGGCCGAGCCGCCGGCGGTGCTCGCCCAATGCGGCGAGCGGCCAGGCTTGGGCGCGCGCGCCTTGCACGCCTGGACTGCTTACTTGCGGCGTCAGGTGCGACGCGCCGGGATGCTGGCAAACGACCAAACGTTCGGCGTCGCATGGAGCGGCCATATGACGGCCGCGCGGCTTACTCGTCTCGCGGCGCGCCTGCCCCCCGGCTTGAGCGAAATCTATTGCCACCCGGCGACGAGGCGGGAGCCGAATCTGGTGGAACTCATGCCGGAGTACGAGCATGAGGCTGAATTTGCCGCCCTGCTGGATTCCGGCGTGGCGGCAGCCCTCGCCGCGTCCGGCGCGGTGGCGACCGATTTCAGCACGGAGGCAAGCCGTTGCAGCCCATAAAGCAGACCAAGCGCTATCACGAGATGGCCGACCCGCAGGCCCAGCCCCGCTACACCGGCATCCCGACATTCTTTCGGGCTCCCTACACGCAGGATCTGTCCGACGTCGACATCGGCGTCATCGGCGTGCCGTTCGACGGCGGTGTAACCAACCGCTCGGGCGCGCGCCACGGTCCGCGCGCCGTGCGCGACCAGTCGAGCCTGTTGCGCCGCATGAACGGCACGACCGGGGTGCGGCCGTTCGAACTGACGCGCGTGCGCGACCTCGGCGACGCCTGGATCGAGCAGCCGTTCGAGTTGGCTCACGCCCTCGACGAGATCGCCGCCTTCTATGCCACGGTCGTCCCGGCGGGTGTGACGCCGCTTTCGGTGGGCGGAGACCACGCCATCAGCCTGCCGATCCTGCGCGCGTTCGGCGAGGGGGAAGCGCTCGGCATGGTCCACATCGACGCCCACGCCGACACCGGCGACGACTACATGGGCTCCCGGCTGCATCACGGCGCCCCGTTCCGCCGTGCGGCGGAAGCCGGGCTGCTCGATCCCGCGCGCGTGATCCAGATCGGGCTGCGCGGGACGACGAACGACCCGGCGCTGTGGTCCTTCAGCCAGGATAGCGGAATGCGCGTGATCCCGATGGACGAGCTGGACGACAAGGGATGGCGCTACGCGGTGGACGAAGCGCGCCGGGTGGTCGCTGGCGGCCCGGCCTATTTATCGTTCGACATCGACAGCCTCGATCCGTCGGAAGCGCCGGGCACCGGCACGCCGGAGGCGGGCGGCATCCGGATGAACGACGCCCTGCGGTTGCTGCGCGGACTCCGCGGCATCGACTTCATCGGCGCCGATCTCGTGGAAGTCGCCCCGTCCTTCGACCCTGGCACGTTG
>CAXUIE010000016.1:5349-13214 GCA_964250825.1 uncultured Acidisphaera sp.
CGTTCAACGGCGCTTCGGTCCTGTTCGAGTTGCTTTGCCTGCTCGCCGAGGCACGGCGGCGGCGCGGTACGAGCGCTGGAGCACAAACGCGTTAGCGCCGATAAATGCGTGCAGGGCGTCCGTTCACCCGGGACGATCCACCGGGAGATGACGCATGAGATGTTCGTTCAGCGCGTCTCGACCTCGACGCGCGGCGCGGGGCCACGCAGCAGATCCCGCGTGGGCGGCCCGCGCAGCACGTCGCCGGGCGGACCGGCCAGCACATCGCGGCTGGTGGCCGGACCGGGCGCACGACACAGCGTCCCTCCCGGCGACGCGACCGGGACGTCGGCGTAGACCGAACCGCCTAGGCCCCTCGCCACGCCCGGCAAACCCCCGAGGTCAAGCTGCAACGGCATTGTTGCCGTGGGCAAGGGGTCGGGCTCGCAATCCGCCGGCTGCCCCCATGCGGCGCGGGTTCCTATCAGCACCAGCATGAGAAGGAGCGCGCGCATCGCCCAACACTGCGCGCGTCAGGTTAACGCGCCGTTGGCGGCGGGACGGCGGCGAGCAGGGCGGGGATGAATACGAAGCTCGCCAGCAGGGTGCATCCGAGCGAGATCAGCAGCAAAGTCCCCATGCTCGCCGTTCCCGGATGCCCGGAGAGTGCCAACGAGCCGAACGCGGTCGCGGTGGTCAGGGCTGAGAAAAGGATCGCCCGCGCCGTGGCCGAGCCGAGAACGGTGGTTTGTCCAGCTCGCCAGTTCATCACGAAGTAGATGTTGAATGACACGCCAATGCCGAGCAGCAGCGGCAAGGCGATGATGTTGGCGTAGTTGAGCGGCATCGGCGCGAGGGCGGAGATCACCACCGTCAGCAGCCCCGATAGCAGCAGGGGAGCCAGCACCAGGCCGACGTCGAGCGGCCGCCGAAGTGCAAGGAACAGGATGACGGTGATCGCGATGAGCGCGCCGATAGCCGCCGAGCGGAACGCATTCACGATCGTCTCACTGGTGGCCTCGATCGTCACGGCCGATCCGCCGGCGTCGGGCGTCACCCGGCGCACGTCGGCCACGAAGTCGCGCAGGCCCTGCGGCGTGAGCGCATCGCGCTTCGGCACCGCCTGCACCCGCGCTTGCCCGTCCGGCAGGAGCCAATCGCGCTTGAGATCAGGGGGTATGCTGTCCAGCGTGACCGGCCGGGCTGTGAGCGCGGTGCGCAACTGATCAAGTTCCGCCGGCAGGAACTGGGTGAGGGCCCCGTTGAGCGCCGAAACGATGGCGTCGGGCGCGGTGGACACGCGCTCGAGATCGCCGGCGATAGCGGCCAAGGGATGATTGGCTGGCAGCTTCGGCAACGCCGGCTTTATCTGCTCGAGTGCGGTATGCGCGGCGAGCCGCACCTGCTCGGGCGTCACGGCCGCAGCTGGCTCGCGCGGGCTCAGTGTCGCCGCGAGAATGTTGTTGGCATCGGCGATCAGGGCGAGCTTGGCGGGCTGGTCCTCGGGAATGAGACTATTGATGCTCATCACCTGTGCCACGGACGAAAGCTTTTCCAGCCGTCCAGCCAGCACCTTTCCGGCCTGCGCATCGGGCGCAAGGACGTCGATGGTGAAAGGATTGGTCACCGGCGAGCCCATCAGGTCGTAAAGTGTGCGCACGGCCTCGGTGTTCTGGTCCTTGGTGTGCAGTGGGTCCGGGTCGAAGGTGAGGCGCGCCAGCAGAACGGCACCCAGCACGGCCAAACCGCCGAACGCCACGAGCACGGGAAAGCGGACCCGGCGCAACAGCGGGTCGAGCGGGGCAGCCCAGCGAAAGCCCACTTCCGCCGCTTCGCCGCGCGGCCGAAGCAAGGTGATGGCGGCGGGAAGGAACAGGACCGTGCAGCCGAACGCGATCAACATCCCGATCCCGGCGATCAGCCCGAGCTCGGCGACACCCTCGAAATCGGTCGGCACGAAGGCGAGAAACCCGGCCGCCGTCGCGGCGGCGGCGACCAGAATCTGCACGCCGACCCGCCGTCCGGTTTCCGCCAGGGCCTGAGCGAGGTCGGGCGCATGGAGGCGGCGCTCCCGGTAGCGGACGCTGAACTGGATGGCGAAATCGACCGCGATGCCGACGAACAGGATGCCGAACCCGACCGACACGAGGTTTAGCGTGCCGATCGCCACCGACGCGAACAGCAGGGTCAGCATCAATCCGAGCAGCAGCGTCAGCAAGGCCGGAACCATCAGGCGCCAGCTCCGCAGAGCGAGGAACAGCCAGAGCGTGATCAAGACGAGGCTGCCGACCAGTCCTTCGATCATGCCGTGCGCGGCTGTAGCGAACTCCTCGTCGGCGAGAGCGACGGAGCCGGTGATTCGCACGCGCGCGTCGCCGGATTTCACGAAGTCGAGCGACGCGGCGGTGCTGCGGATAATGGCGGTGGCCGCTCCGCCGGGCTGCATCGTGCCGAAATCGAGCTTGGGATGCACCAGCACGAACCGGTACTGCCCGGCAAGGTCGGTAAGGTTGCCGCCAAGCAGGCGCGCCCAGGACAGCGGATGCGGATGGCCGTCCAGCGCGTCCGTCATCGCCCGATGGAAGGCCTGCAATGAGGGGAGATAAGGGCGGAGGTCGGCCTGGCCTTGCTGCACCCCGACCCCAAGCAAGGCCAGGGAAGCGAACAGCCCGCGCGCGCTGGGGTCGGCCGCGAGCTGGCCAAGGAAGGGCTGCGCGTCGATCGTGCTGTTGAGCAAGGTCTCGAGCTGTTTGATCTCGAGGAACAGGAACGCCGATTGGGCAAGAAAGGGCGAGGCGTCCGGCCGGCTGACCGAATTGATGTGCGCCGGAGCGGCGGCGAGCGTCGCCGCGAGGGAAGCGGCGGTGGCATCGACCGCCTCGGGCTCCTTGCCGTCGATCACCACGACAAGCAAATCGGTGAATTGGGGAAAATCCCTCGCCAGAGCCAATTCCCGCTGCCGCCAGGGTAGCCGATCGGAGAACAGCTGGTCGGTGTCGGTATTGATCCCGAGATGGGCGGAAGCGTACCAGCCGCCGAACAGCGCCAACCCTAGGCCGGCAAGGAACACGAGCAGCGCGTGGCGATTGCTCGACAGGACGAGGCGGGCAAGCAGGCGACTGAGGAGCATGAGGCCGTGGTCAGGAAAGGAACGCCGCCTAATCGCGGTGCGCGGAGGGCACCAGATAATCGGTTCGCGTCATCGGGTCCATGCTGCCGAGAAACAACAGAACGAACAGCCAAACCAGCCCGGCGACGGCGAAGCCGCGCACGATCACGGGACCGTCCCCGATTTCCATGAAAACGACCGCCACGACCGCCACCATCCCCGCCGCCGGCAGCATCAGGAGCGTGCGCACCCCCGGTGCCATCGTCAGGAAGCTGAGACCGAACTCGACGGCGAGCAGCACGAGGAGCAGTACCCAGCCCAGGACCAGCCGCCCCGGCATCATGGCCGGCCGATGAGGTAGATGAGCGGGTACAGGATAATCCAGATCATGTCGACAAAGCTCCAGTAGAGCCCAACGACCATCACCGGCACGTAATGGAGCGGCGAGAACTCGCCGCGGTGCGCGCGCCACGCCATCCAGGCCACGAGCGCGATGCCCACCAGCATGTGAACCCCGTGCAGCCCTGTCCCGATGAAATAGAACACGTAAAACAGCCGCGCCCCTGGCTCCAAGGCGCCGGCGAAATGGAAGTCGCGCCCGACCGGGAACAGGTGCTTGTGGAAATCGTCGCCCCACTCCAGCCCGAACTTCAGGAGGAGGAAGGTGACGCCGATCCCGATCGCGCCGAGGCAGCACCACAGCACCCGGCGATTGTTGCCGATGCGCGCGGCGGCCACCCCGATCGCGTAGATGAAGCTGCTGGTGACGAGCAGGACGGTGTTGACGGTGCCGATCCAAAGCTCCGTCTCGCCCCCCGCCGCGTCGAACCCGACCCGGTTCCAGTGGCGGGCGAAGATCCAACTCAGGAACAAGCCGCCAAAGAACAGCAGCTCGGTAGCCAGGAACAGCCACATGCCGGCTACCGCGGTTCCTTCCTGGTGCTCGGCGCTCGCGTACTGGAACTCGTGGGGCGCGTAAGCCTCAGACATGGTGTTGCACCAGCTCAGGCGGCGGATAGGTGTAGGGCGGCTCGGTGACGACCGGCGTCACGGCGAAGTTCTTGGTGGGCGGCGGCGAGGGCGTCTGCCACTCGAGGCCGGTGGCACCCCACGGGTTGGCCGGAGCGCGGGCGCCACGGAACAGCGACCATGTGAGATAGCCGAGCGGCAGCAGGTAACCCGCCGCCAGAATGGTCGCGCCCGCCGAGGAGAGCACGTTCAGCACCTGAAACTCGGGCGGGTACGAGTGGTAGCGCCGCGGCATTCCGAGATAGCCCAGAATGAACTGCGGCGCGAAGGTGAGATTGAAGCCGATGAAGATCACGAGCGCCCCGGCGCGGCCCCACATCTCGGGATACATCCGGCCGGTGATCTTGGGCCACCAATAGTGCAGGCCGGCAAAGAACGCCGTCACCATGCCGCCCACCATCACGTAATGAAAGTGCGCCACGACGAAGTAGGTTTGAGTCAGATGCACATCGGCCGCGAGGGCGGCGACGAACAGCCCGGTCAGGCCGCCGATGGTGAACAGCCCGACAAAGCCGAGCGCATACAGCATGGGCGCGTCGAACCGGATGAACCCCTTGTGCAGAGTGCCGATCCAGTTGAACACCTTGATCGCTGAGGGCACCGCGACCGCGTAGCTCATCAAGGAGAAAACAATGCTCGCGTAGAGCGACTGGCCGGAGACGAACATGTGGTGTCCCCAGACGAAGAAGCTGATGACGGCGATGGAGACGCTGCACCAGGCCACGAACTTGTAGCCGAACAGCCGCCGGCGCGCGAAGGCGGGAATGATTTCGCTCACCACGCCGAAGCCCGGCAGGATCATGATGTAGACCGCCGGGTGCGAGTAGAACCAGAACATGTGCTGGAAGAGAAGCGGGTCGCCGTTGATGGACGGGTCGAAGATGCCGATGCGGAAGATGCGCTCGAAGCCGAGCAGCAGCAGCGTGATCGCCAGCACCGGGGTGGCGAACACGAAAATGACGCTGGTCGAATAAAGCGACCAAAGGAAGATCGGCATGCGGTACCAGGTCATCCCCGGCGCGCGCAGGCGATGGATGCTGACGATGAAGTTGAGCCCTGTCGCGATGGAGGAGAATCCGGACACGAACACGCCGACGACGGCGAGCACGACGTGGCTCTGCGTGAACGCCGTCGAAAGCGGCGGGTAGAAGGTCCATCCGGTGGAAACGCCGCCGACAAACAACGCCCATAGCTCGATCAGCCCGCCCGCCATGAACAAATACCAGCTGATCAGGTTGAGCTTGGGAAACGCCAGGTCGCGCGCGCCCAGCATCAGCGGCACCATGAAGTTGCCGAGCGTCACCGGCACGGCGGGGACCAGGAAGAACCACACCATCACCACGCCATGCATGGTGAACAGCCGATTGTAGGTTTCCGCCGACGGGATCAGTCCCTGCGGGACAATGAGGTTGAGCCGCACGAGCGCCGCGGCGAAGCCGCCGATGAAGAAGAACGCGGTGATCGAGCCCATATACAGCAACGCGATGCGTTTGTGGTCCGTCGTGAACAGCCAGCTCGCGATGGTCGTCTTGTCGGTGAGATAGCTCTCCTCGAGCTCCGCTACTTCGACAACGGTGGTGCTCATTCGGCTTGCCTCACGAGGAGTGGTCGGGCGACAGCGACTTGATGTAGGCGATCAGCTTGATTAGGTCCTCCTCGCCGACCACCCCCGAGAAGGACGGCATCACCGGCGCGTAGCTAGCGACGATCTGGCTACTTGGCATGAGGATGCTGTCGCGGATGTAGCGGTCGTCGGCGACCACGGTGGTGCCATCCGACAGCGGCACTGGGCTGCCGTAAAGGCCGGCGAGCGACGGCGCGCGCACCGTGCCGCGCCCGCCGTGGCACCCGTCGCATCCATACCGAATGAACAGCGCCTGGCCGGACGCGACGAGCGTGTCGCTGGTGCCGTTGCGTTGCAGCCATTGCTGGTATTCCGGGCCTTGCATCACCACGACCTGCCCGACCATCGCGGCATGGTCGGTGCCGCACAACTGGGTGCAGAACAGATTGTAGGTGCCTGGCTGGTCGGCGCGGAACCACATCGCCTCGTAGCGGCCGGGCAGCACGTCGTGCTTGATGCGGAACGCGGGAACCGAGAAATCGTGGATGACGTCCTCGGAGGTCATCATCAGCCGGATCGGGCGGTTCACCGGAACATGCAGCGCGTTGATCTCGCGCTGTCCGCCCGCGTGCTCCGTTTTCCACATCCATTGCTTGGCGACGACGTAGACCGTGAGCGCGTCCGCCGGGGGCTGGAATTGCCGCACGTAGAGGTTCGCACCCCAAACGAACAGGCCGAAGAACACAAGCAGCGTGGCGAACGTCCAGGCGCTCTCCAACCTCCACGTTTTCTTGGCGATCGCGCCGCGGTCGACCGGGCTGCCCGCGCGGTAGCGGAACATGAACCGGATCATCAGCAGCGCGACCAGCCCCAGCACCGCGAGCGCCATCAGCGTCAGCGCCAGCAAAAGAAAGTCCACCTCGGGCGCGTTGCTGCTCGCCTGCGGAAGCCAGAATTTCATGGTGGGGCACTCCGCTCGCGACGGAACGCGAGCAGCATCACGCCGCCAACCGTGACGATCGTGATCACCGCCGCGAGCTTCAGCAGCTTCAGCACGGCGAGCGTGTAGCGCCCGGTGGCCGGGTCGAAGTGGAAGCACAGCAGCAGCACCGGCAGCGCCGCCGCCGCGACGCTCCCCGTCGCGGCGCGCGTCACGCCGAGCCGGACGTCGTTAGGCGCGTAGCCGACGCCGAGCAGGTAGCTCGATACGACCCCGTTCGGCGTGACGAAAACAACGCCGGACGGATGCAGGAACTGCTTGGTGCCGGCGTCGAACCGATCTCGGAAGCCGACCGCGTCGGCCACGGCCTGCACGGCCCGTGGCGAGCCGGTTAGATAGCGCCAACCGGCGTCCGCGCCCGGCAGCGGGAACTGTGCGAAGTCGGCACGCTTCGCCGCGGTGGCGTCCCCGCTTGTCTCCGCGGGGTCGATGCTGACGGCGAGCAACTCGTACTGCCTGCCGGCAAGCATGTCGGTCTGGCCCAACGCGTGCAGCAGGTCCGCACGCAGCAAGCCGCATAGATTGGGGCAATGGAAATAGCCGAGGGCGAGGATGCCCGGCCTGCCGCCCAGCAAATCCGCGATCCGGCGCTCGCGGCCGCTCTCGTCGCGCAGTGTGGCATCAGGCAGTCTCGCCCCGAGGTTCTGCCGATAAGCGAAGTCGGCGGGGGCCGGCGCGGGCACCGCGGAAGCGGCGCCGCAGCACAGCAAGGCGGCAACAGGAGCCAGGAGGCGGAGCATGTTCATCTGAAGGCGGGCCATCCCGGGATGCCGTCGCGCGCGACGAGCCGCATGGCGGCGTCGATCGGAATGTGCGCGATCCCCTTATCGCGGTCGACCCAGCCGGCGCTGTTCAGCGCTTGCAGTTGTTCGGCCCGGAACCGGGCCATGTCGTCGCGCGGGCTTGGTTGCAGCGCCGGCTGCGGGAAGCTCGGCATGGCTTGCGGCATTGTCTTGTCCCGCAGCGTGCTTGGAAACGCCCACATCACGCCGCCGATGACGCAGAGGATCGCGCTAACCACCAGCCCCGCCGCGCCGAGGACGAAGCGCCCGCTCACGTCCTTCGCCTCGTGCCCCACGGTCGGAATCACTTTCTCGGGCTCAGCCATGACGCGCAGCCCCTGCGATCTGAGGCAGGCGCGGCGCGCGCAACGCGAGGCCAGCGGCGAGGCCAAAGACCGCCAG
>CAXUIE010000016.1:13224-20287 GCA_964250825.1 uncultured Acidisphaera sp.
CCGCGCCCCGCCGAGGGCAGCACCAGCCACCAAGCGCGCGGCACCTCAATGATGACGAGCGTTGCCGCGACGATGCGAAGCGCGTCCCGGCTGCGCTGCAGCCGCGGCCACAGCAGCAGGAAGAACGGCAGCGCGAAATGCAGCAAAGCGATCAGCCCGGCGATGTATTGCCAACCGTGCGAGACGCGCGGCCCATACCACGCCGCCTCATCCGGCAGGTCGGACTGCCAAACTATCAGCACCTGCATGAAGTCGAGATAGGCCCAAAGAACGACCAGCGCGAGCATCAGCTTGCCGAGGTCTTCCCGCTCTTCCGATTTGCTGCCGGGCGCCACCGTGACGCCGAACACCGCGATGGAGAAAGCGAACAACACCGCCTCGGTGCCGGCGAGCATGCCGTACACGCTCGACTTGAAGGCGGGCTGTAGTGAAAGCGTCAGGTCGATCGCCGCGAACGTAAAGGTGAGCGCCAGCAGGATCAGGCCGGGGGGAGCCAGTTGACGCAATGGGTTCGGCTGACGGCCAAGGGTCCACAGCACCGCCCCGCCCAAGCCGAGCCAAACGATCAGATAGACCACACCGCGCACGGCGAAAAATGGAATATTGAGGTAAAAGCCGTTCGGAAGATGCGGCTGGATGGCCGGCTGCGCCCAGGGATACAGGCTGGGCAGCACGAACAGCAGCGGCAACATGAACGGCAGCACCAGCGGCAACGTCGCGATGCCGGCGATGAGCTGCGGCCGGATCGCCCAGCCCCATTTGCCGCCGGTCAGCGCGTGGATCAGCACCAAGGCCAGGCTGCCGAGCGGCCAGGCGAGCCAGCAGAACAGCGCCGCGAGCCAGGCGTGCGGGAAGGACCAGGGGGCGACGATGGCGGCAATCGCCAGCAGGAGGATACCGAACGCGCCCGCGACCCAGGCCGCGCGCTCCCGGTCTCGCGCCGTCACCGCATGGCACTCCGCTGCTCGGCCGTCAGATCGTCGGGCGACGCGTTCTGGCTGCGTTGCAACGCGCGGATGTAGGAGGCGATCGCCCAACGGTCCCGCGGCTGCACGCGCTCGGCGAAGGAGTACATGGCCCCATACCCGTTCGTGATGACGTCGTAGAAATGCTGCACGGGCGCGTCGCGCAGGCGGTCGGTGTGATACGAGGGCGGCGGGGAAAACCCGCGCTGCACGATCATCCCGTGCCCGTCGCCGAGCTCGGAATGACATGGGGTGCAATAGATGCGAAAGCGCTGCTGGCCGCGCTCCAGCAACGCCAGCGTCACCGGCGGCGCCGCGACCGCGCGTTCGCCGTACCCCACGATGCCCGCCGGCCGCTCCGCCGGAGAGGCGAGCGGCGCGTACACCTTCTGCTTCGGCTGGCTCCTCATGTCGTCGCAGCCGGCAAGGGTGGCGAGCAGCACGCCGGCGATGATCCCGGGCCGCGTCACGGGACGTCCTCGACCATTGTCGGGGCAAGCTCGCGGAGGACGGCGCGCGCCGTGGCGATGCGGCCCGGGTCATCCTCCTGCACCATCACCACCCAGCCGTCGCGCGAGGCGGCGCGCAAGCCCTCGCACTCGTCGATAGGCGTGTGAAGGCGTAGCAGCGGCCCGGCGATGAAGAAGGCGACGAACCCAGCCACCATCGCGCACAGGATGCCGAGCTCAAAGGCGATCGGGATGAACGGTGGCCAGGCGAAGCGCGGCCGCCCGCCAATGTCGATCGGATAGGAGACCATGTCCGCGTAAGCCATCAACGCGAAGAACGCGATGAAGCCGAGCAGGCCCACCGCGAACATGATGGCCGGGATCGGCGACCCGGTGGAATGCTCGTCGAGCGCCACCGGCGTGTAGGTCTCGAGCCGCGACAGGCCGCTCTTGCGCAGCCGGTCGAGCGCGCCGCGGAGCGCCCGCTCCGTGGCGAAGCTGGCGAGGAGGCCGCTCACGCGCCCTGCTGCTTGATGATGAGGGAGCGCATCTCGTGCATCGAAACGGCGGGGACGAAGCGGAGAGCGAGCAGGATGCCGGTGAGGAACAAGCCCACCGTGCCGAAAAGCGTCGCCCAGTCCCAGAACGTCGGCACGAAAACACCCCAGGCCGACGGAAGATGGGTTTTATGCAGGCTGGTGATGACGATCTCAAAACGCTCCAGCCACATCCCGACCACCACCCCGGAGCAGATCACCATCACGACCGGCGTGCGCAGTCTAAGGGCGGGGAACCACAAGAGCTGTGGGAGCGCGAAGTTGAATAGGAAAGTACCCCAGTAGATCGGCCAGTAGATCCCGTAGATTCGGTCGGCGAACATCGCCTTCTCCGCCGGGTCGCCACCGTAGTAGGTGGTGAACACGTCCATGATGTAGCCATACGTGAGCAGCAGGGAGCTGGTGACCAGCAGCTTTCCCAGCGCGTCGATGTGCCGCCCGGTGATGAACGCCTCGAGGCGCATCAATCGCCGCAGTGGGATGATGAGCAGCAGCACCACCGCGAAGCCCGACAGCAGCGCGCCGAACACGAACAATGGCGGGAACTCCGTAGAATGCCAGCCGACGGTCGCCCCTCCGGCGAAGTCGAGGCCGACGATGCTGTGGATCGACACGACTACGGGGGCCATCACCGCCGCCATGATGCCGTAGGTGGCGTGGTAGTGCTTCCATTGCCGGGACGAGCCACGAAAGCCAGCGGCGCAGAACCCGTAGATGCGCTGCCGCCATTTCGTCGTCGCCGTGTCGCGCACGCTCGCCAGGTCGGGGATCACGCCAAAATACCAGAACAGGATGGAAGCGAACACGTAGGTGTAAAGCGCCCAGAAATCCCACAGCAGCGGGCTGCGGAGCTGCGGCCACAATCCCATCGTGTTTGGATAGAAGAACAGCCAGTAGGCGAACCAGGGCCGGCCAAGATGCAGGATTGGGTAGACGCCCGCGGCGACCGCGCCAAACAGCATCATCGATTCGGCGATTCGGTTGATGGAGGTGCGCCACTCGACCCGCACCAGAAAGAACAGCGCGGAGATGAACGTCCCCCCCGACGCGATGGCGATCCACCAGACGTAGTTGAGGATGGCGAACCCCCAGGCGATCGGCCAGTCGATTCCCCAGATGCCGACGCCGGCCCAGAACAGATACAAAGTCGCGATCACGAACAAGCCCGACAGCAGCGCGCTCGGCACCATCGCGATCCACCACCAGCGGAAGGCCCGCTCGCGGAGCACCAGCGCGCACACGCGATCGGTCATGGAGGTGATGGTCTCACCCGGCAGCAACACGGGGTCGTTCCGGCGGAGCGGGGGCAGGCTCGGCCGCGTCGCGTCCCGCAACCGGCGCTGCAGGCCGCCGATGGTCGCCTCGCTCATGTGCGCGGCTCGCCGATCGCCGGATTGCGGTTGAGGATGCGGGCCTCATAGGTCACCCGCGGGTGGGTGTTCTGGTCCGCGAGCAGCGCGTAGTCGAGCGGGCTCTGCTTGCGCTTCACCACTTCGCTATCTGCTTCGGCGAGGTTGCCGAAGGTGAACACCTGCGTCGGGCAAGCCGCCTGGCACGCCGTCTGCACCGTGCCCGCCGGGCGGTCGCCGCGATCCGCCTCGATCCGCGCGGCGGCGATTCGCTGGACGCAGAACGTGCATTTTTCCATGACGCCACGGGCGCGCACCGTGACATCGGGGTTCCACGACTCCGCCGGGCGTTCCTGCTCGCGCGCATAGGCGTGGTAATTGAACCGCCGGACCTTGTAAGGGCAATTGTTGGAACAGAACCGGGTGCCGACGCAACGGTTGTAGACCATAACGTTGAGACCCTCCGAATCATGCACGGTCGCGCCGACCGGGCAGACGATCTCGCAGGGGGCCTGCTCGCAGTGCATGCACAGCATCGGTTGCAGGTAGGCGTCGGGCGCGTCGGGATCGCCCTCGTAGTAGCGGTCGATGCGCAGCCACTGCATCTCGCGCTCGCGCCTCACCTGTTCGCGGCCGACCACCGGAATGTTGTTCTCCGCCTGGCACGCCACCACGCAGGCGTTGCAGCCGATGCAGGCGTTGAGATCGACGCTCATCGCCCACGCCGCGGGTCCTGGCGGCTTCCAGCGATATAGATGCGGGTTCGCCTCGTCGTTCTGCAGGAACGCCGGGTGCTGCTCGAATTCGTCGAGCGTGCCGTGGCGGATGAACTCGCCCGCGCGATCGAAGATAAGCGCGTGGTGCTCCGTGCTCGCGAGCGCGACGTGCCCCTCCGCCTTGTCAATCGCGACCGGCCCCGCTTGGCCGAGCAGCGGATGGTAGTCGAACCCCGCACCCTGGCCTGGCAGACCGACGGACATGCGGCCGAAGCCGAGCGGGGCGGTGACGCAATCGGGGGCCTGCCCCGGCAGCACCCAGACCGGCGCCAGCACGCTGGCCGCGCCCGCGGTCAAGCGCACGCGCTCGCCGTTGGCGACGCCGAGCCGGCGCGAAAGCGCCGGTGCGATCAGCAGCGGGTTGTCCCAGGTGAGCTTGGTCATCGGCCGGGGCAGCTCCAGCAGCCACGGATTGCCGGCGAACCGCCCGTCCCAGAGATGGGCGTCCGGGCGGAACAGCACGGTCACCGGCGCTTCCGGCGGGCGCGGACGCGTGACGCGCGAAACATCCGGGCGCAAGGTTGCGCTGCTTTTCGGGCTGGCCGTGTCCGCCGCCACGCCCCACGCGAGCGCGTCCGACCACGCACCATCGACGCGATCGGCCCACCTGGCCTGCCACGTTTCGCGCACGACCTGCTCCGACCTTGGAGCGTCGGGACCGTCGAACAAGGCCAGCATCTCGTGCGCGCTCGTGCCGTCGTACAACGGCAACGCTTGCGGCTGCACGATGGTCGTAGTGCCGTCGTACGCCCGCGCATCGCCCCAGGCTTCCCAAGCGTGCGTCATCGGCACGAACCAGGTGGCTGCCTGCGTGGTCTCGTCCGGCGAAGGCGAGAGCGCCACGCTGAACGAAACGCGCTTGAGCGCGTCCGCGAAGCCGAGCGCGCCCGGCGCGGCATAAACCGGGTTGACGTCCAGCATCAGCAACGTCGTCACGCGGCCCGCGCGCATGTCCTCGACCAGCGCCTCCAGCGACGGGTCGGTTTGCGGCGGCCGGTGCTCGGGCGAGTCGACAAGGTCGAACGTGCTGCCGCGCCCGCCCAGCGCCTCGTTGACGGCGTGCGCGAGGGCGTGCGCCTCCGCCGGCTGGTCGCGACCGACATGGACGAACGCGCGGTCATGCGCGGCGCGCAGGTCGTCGATCGCCGTGCTGATGGAGGCGGGCAGCACGCCTTGTGGCGAGCCGCCGCCGAACGCCGCACCCATTGATTGCAGCGCTGCATGGATTTCGCGCGGACCGGCGACGATCCGATGATCGGCGATGGCCCCGATCGCGCTCGGCGTCGGTTCGACGGCATAAATCCGGCTCATCTTAGCCCGCGCGGGATTGCGCCGTCCGGCCAGGTCTCGGGCGAAGCGCAGATGACCCGGCGCGCCGTCGAGCAGGTCGCTGTCGACCGCGAGGACCACGTCCGCCTTGTCCAGATGCGGCACGACGGCGACCGGCGCGCCATACGCGAGCATCGCACCTTGCCGCACCGCGTCCCGCGACACCGCATCCCAGCAATGCCACCGAGCCTCGGGGTAGCGCGCGAGCAGCGCATCGATCTGCCGCGCGAGCGTGGGCGAAGTGACGGTGCCGGTCAGAATGCGAAAGCCGGCGCCATGCCTGGCGGCGAGCTGCGCGCGCTGCGAGGTCAACGCGGTCAGCAGTTGGGGCCGGTCCGCCGGATCGCCGTTCTTGGTCAACTCGGCGCGCCGGTGCGGGTCGTAGAAGTCAAGCACCAGGGCTTGCGTGATGGCGCTGGTGGCGCCAAGGCTAGCCGGATGATTGGGGTTGCCCTCGACCTTGATCGGCCGCCCCATCCAGTGCTTGACCACGATGCCGTCGGCGTAGCCGTCCAGCACGTTGGCACTCGTGTAATAGTCGGGCACGGACGGGATGATGCCGGGCGCCTGCTGCACCGACGGGATCAGCTTGCCGCCAGGCTCGCCCGGGTCGCAGCCGGCCAGCCCGGCCATCGCGAACGAGGCGGCCATCAGCTTGAGCACGCGCCGGCGCTCGATAGGGGAAGCGAGCGGGTCGGCCAAGCCCGGGAACTCCCGTGCGGCACGTTCGAGGAAGGCGGGATCGCGCTCGAGTTCGCGCAAGCTGCGCCATTGCGCGCTCATCGATGGCATATGGAGCAATCCGTCAGGTTGCGGCTCGGGACGTGATATTGCGCGAGCAGTTGTGCTGGCGACGGCGTATCGGCCAGACGGTGCCACTCGGTGTCGTAGATCGCGTTTTGCGGGCGAAGGTTCGGCCCCGGGTTGCGGTGGCACTCGATGCAGAAATTCATGGTGAACGTCGCCTGCTTCGACATCAAGGGCAACCGGTCCACCTTGCCGTGACAGCTTTCGCAGCCCACGCCCTTGGCGATGTGAATGCTGTGATTGAAATAAACGTAGTCGGGGAGGTTGTTCACCTGCTGCCATTCAATCGGCTGGTTGTTGGCAAGACTCTCGCGCACCGGGGCCAGTATCGATGCGTTGGTCCAGATCTGCGAGTGGCAGGTCATGCAGGTATAGGTTGGCGGTAGTCCCGCGCTAGCCGCGACCTCCACCGAAATATGGCACATCCGGCAGTCGATCCCGAGGCCGGCCACGTGGTGCTGATGGCTGAACGGCACTGGCTGCTCCGCGGTCCAGCGCAGGCTGCGGGAGTAGTCGGTGCGGGCCGCGAGAAACCACCACGCCAACCCGAGCGCCGCAATGGCGGCGGTGCCAAGAAGCACGAGCCGGATCGTGATGTTCGCGGTCGGGCGGAAGATCGCAGCCATGTGTTCAACAGGTGCCCCGAACGCGCTCGCAGGGCAATAGCGCCGTCGGTCCGTCGCGCGGCAACGTGAACGCGGCTAATCTGGGTGGGTCACGGGAGGATCAGATGTCGCTTCAACACACTGCCGCCGCGTCGCGGCGCGCCCCCCCGCCCCGGGCGGCCCCCCCCCGCCCCAGGGGGCACGGCCCGGTGGCCCCCCCCCCCCG
>CAXUIE010000016.1:20297-24911 GCA_964250825.1 uncultured Acidisphaera sp.
CTCCGGGGGCGCGCGAGTCACCGGTCGCTGACCGACTGGGTCGCGGCGCAACAGCCGAGCGGCGCCCGCCCGCTCGCGCAGTCGCTGTCCCGGCTCCCGGCGCTCCCGCCCGGCGAGTTTTTTCTCCACACGGCCGGCCTCGACCCCCCGGCCGCCGCGGCGCGGCGCGCCGCCCCGCCGTTCCGCGCCGATCATGTGGGCAGCCTGCTCCGGCCCAGGGAATTGCAGCTCGCGCGCGCCGCTTGGAAATCCGGCAACTTGCGGCGCGAGGCGCTCCGGGAGGTGGAGGACCGGTGCATCGAGGCGGCGATCCATCGGCAGCGCGACATCGGCCTGCGCGCCGTCACCGACGGCGAGCATCGGCGTGCCTACTGGCACTACGATTTCGTGTCCGGCCTTGACGGGGTGGAGATCTACGAGCCGGAACAGAAAATCCAGTTCCAAGGCAATGTGCCGCTCGGCCACGCCCTGCGGGTCAACGGTCGCATCGGCTGGGGCAAGCCGGTGATGATCGACGACTACCGCTTCGTCGCCGGGCACGCAGCGCCGGCGATCGCCAAGCAAACGATCCCGTCGCCGAGCGTGCTGCATTTTCGTGGCGGACGGCGCGCCATCGACGCGCAAGCTTATCCCGACCTGGACGGCTTCTTCGCCGACCTCGGCACCGCGTACCATGATGCGGTGCGTGCGTTCGCCGCCGCCGGCTGCCGCTATCTGCAATTCGACGAGGTGAACATCGCCTATCTGTGCGACCCGACGCAGATCGACATGCTGCGCGCGCGCGGCGAACGCGTCGACAATCTGCTCGGCGTCTACGCCGGCCTTCTCAATCAGGCGATCGCCGGCCGCGTGCCCGGCATGACGATCTCCATGCATCTCTGCCGAGGCAATTTCCGCTCCACCTGGATCGCGTCGGGCGGCTACGAGCCCGTGGCCGAGTTGCTGTTCAACCAAATCGACGCCGACGCCTATTTCATGGAGTACGACACCGAGCGGGCGGGCGGGTTCGAGCCGCTGCGCTTCGTGCCGCGCGGGAGCAAGGTCGTGGTGCTAGGCATTATAACCAGCAAGACGGGCGAGCTTGAAAGCAAGGACGATCTCAAGCGCCGGATCGACGCGGCCGCCAAGTTCCTCCCAATCGAGCAGCTCGCACTCAGCCCACAATGCGGCTTCGCCAGCACGGAGGAGGGCAACACGCTCACCGAGGACCAGCAATGGGCCAAGCTCGCGCGCTGCGTGGAGGTGGCGCGCGAGATTTGGGGCGGCGTATAGCCGCCCGCGAGCGGGTCAGCTAGGGCGATGTGCAGCCGTCCGCCTCATGCGGCCGGCGGCAGGTCGAGATGCTGCTCCACCCGCCGGAGGCGGGCGTCGAGTTCGCTGATCAGGATGCCGTGCCCGAGAACGGACGCGTGATATTCGGTCACGCTCTGGCGCAGGGTGACGATCTGGCTCGCGAGATCATCGAGCTTGCGGCCGTGCTCGGAGTGGAGGGCGGCGATCTCGCCGCGCAGTGCCGCCATCTCGCCACGCATAAACTCCTGCGCCTGCAAAACACCCTGCAACATCGCCACGATGCTGCCGAGGTCTGCGCCGTCGCCGCTCATTCCCCACCCTTGAGAAACGCCGCGACTCTAGCGGACGCGCGCCTCGGGGCAAGCTCGGCTTCCGTGGGTAGTTGCGGCCGATCACGCTCGGTGTTGACTATGCAGAACAAGCCCAACGCCTCGCCCGCGTTGGCGCGGAATTGATGCCACGCCCAGGACGGGATCATGACAAGATCGTACGGTCCGATGTCCCTGACCGCCTCGCCGACCAGGCACCGGCCATGGCCGAGAAATCGACTCCGCCGCGCGCGAACCGCTCGGTCAGCGCGGCCAGTTGCGCGACGGCAAGCCCCTGCGGCTTGATCGCCGCGCAGGTCAGGGCGCGCGCGGGGGCTTGCGCTCGCGGGCGTAGGCCGAACAGGCCATGCCGCGGACCCGAGAAGCGGGCGGCGAACGCCCGTGGCAACTCGACATCCTCCAGGATCACGTCCCCCAAAAGGGAGGCGTTGCCGAACAGCATGTTCAGCAGCTGCCCCGCGTCGTTTCCGACCGTATCGGCGGCCAGCCCGATCAGGACGCGAAAGCCGCCGCCTCCGTCATCGGTGATTTCCTCGACGGGGCCCACGATCCCTTGCAAGACGTGTTCATCATCGATCGCCTCGACCGGCATCTCGACGCTTTGCTCGACGGCCAGTGCGCGTGCCCGCGCCTCGATGGAGGCCGCGTCGGCGCCGATCCGGTGGGCGGCGATCAAACGCTCGGGCGTATCGAATTTTCAGCCATGACGGTGGCGGAATCCAGCGCTAGATTGGGGCAAAGGAACTCCTATGCTCGCCACCAGCCCCGCCTTCAAGGACAATGCCCGCCGCGCGCTCGCCGATGGCGGGCTGCAGAAAGCGCTCGCCCGCAGCGGCCCGAGCTTCATCGCCCGCCGCGCGCTGGCGGTGGCCGGGCTGCCCGAGTTCGAGCGGCTGCGCGAGATCGGGCGCGAGATCAAGAATCACACGCTAGCCAATCTCGACTTCTACCTCGATGCCTTCGAGGCCAAGGTGGTCGCGTCCGGCGGACGGGTGCATTGGTGCGGCACGGCCGACGAGGCGCGCGCGGCGGTGCTGCGCATCTGCCAGGACGCCGGAGCGCGCACCGTCACCAAGGGCAAGTCGATGATCAGCGAGGAGCTGGGCATCAACGAGCACCTCGAGCGCCACGGCATCGACCCGGTGGAGACCGACCTCGGCGAATACATCATCCAGCTCCGCCACGAAGCGCCGAGCCACATCATCGCCCCCGCCTTCCACCTCAACCGCGAGGATTGGGAGGCGAGCTTCCGCAAGTCGCATACCGACCTTCCCGCCGACCGGGTGTTCGGCGAGCGGCGCGACATCCTCACCGAAGCGCGCACCCGGCTGCGCCAGCGCTTCCTTTCCGCCGACGTCGGCATCACCGGTGCCAACTTCCTGATCGCGGAGACCGGCAGCAGCGTCATCGTCACCAACGAGGGCAACGGCGATCTCACGCAAACCCTGCCGCGCGTGCACATCGCACTCGCCTCCATCGAGAAGGTGGTGCCGACCTTGGAGGATGCGACCAGCCTGCTCCGGCTGTTGGCGCGCTCGGCGACGGGACAGGATTTCTCGGTATACACGACGTTCTCGACCGGCGGCCGGCGACCCGGAGACCTCGACGGGCCGGAGGAGTACCACGTCGTGCTGGTCGACAACGGCCGCTCGGCCATGCTCGGCACCGAGTTCGGCGAAATGCTGCGCTGCATCCGGTGCGCGGCCTGCATGAACCATTGCCCGGTGTACGGCGCGGTCGGCGGGCACGCGTATGGCTGGGTGTATCCCGGTCCGATGGGCAGCGTGCTGACCCCGGCGCTGATCGGCGTCGATCAGGCGGGGCAGCTGCCGAACGCATCCACGTTTTGCGGCAAGTGCGAGAGCGTCTGCCCGGTGAAGATCCCGCTCCCCAAGATGATGCGGCACTGGCGCGAGCGCGAGTTCGAACGCCATCTCACGCCGGCCACCATGCGCAGCAATCTCGGGCTGTGGGCCTGGTTCGCCCGCCGCCCGGCGGCATACCGCCTCGCGACCCGCGCCGCGGTGGGGGCGCTCGGGCTTCTGGGGCGGCGGCGCGGCCGGTTCCGCTCCTTGCCGCTCGCGAAAGGCTGGACGGACGGGCGCGACCTGCCCGCCCCCGAGGGGGACACGTTCTTCGCCCGCTACGCCAAGACGGAGCGCAACCGGGGCGCGCGGTGAGCAAGGAGCAAGTGCTGGGCGCGATCCGGCGCGGGCTGCGGCGGGGGCCGCTCCCGCCCGATCAGGCGCAAACCTTGCGCGACCGGCTGGCGCGGCATCCGCGCCAACTCATCCCCGCCCGGAGCCGCCTGCCGCACGCCGAGCAGGTGGCGCTGTTCGCCGCCAATGTTGAGCGCGAGTACGGCACCGTCATCCGCCTTCCCGGCATCGCCGCTGTGCCGGGAGCGGTCGCCGATTACCTGGCGACGCAGAACCTGCCATCCGCGCTGGTCATGGCGCCGCATCCGGAGCTGAGCGCGGTGCCGTGGCCAGAGCGCCCGCTGCTGCAGATCCGCGAAGGCCGCGCGGCAGGCAGCGACGTGGTCAGCCTCCAGCATGGCTTCGCCGGCATCGCCGAGACTGGCACCTTGATGCTGCCGTCGGCGCCCGAGCGGCCCACCACGCTCAATCTGCTGGCGGAGACGGCGCTCGTGCTGTTGCGGGCGAGCCGCGTGGTCGGGGCGTACGAGGAGGCGTGGGATCTGCTGCGGGCCGAGCAGGGCGACGGGGCGATGCCGCGCAACGTGATGCTGGTGACGGGGGTGTCGCGCTCGGCCGATATCGAGCAAACGCTTGAGCTCGGCGCGCATGGTCCGCGCCGGCTGCACGTCCTGCTGGTGGACGACGCCGGCCCAGGGCGACCGTGAGCGCGGCGCCGCCGCGGCATTCCACGCTGACCGAGGTCGACCGCTCCGAATGGGCGCGCTACGCCCGGCATGTCGTGCCGCTACCCGGGCGGGTCCGGCCGCAGGCCCCGTCTCCCTCGCCCGGGC
>CAXUIE010000017.1:0-24792 GCA_964250825.1 uncultured Acidisphaera sp.
AAAGTGTTACCCATGTGTCCGGAACGAGATGTCACCTATGTCTCGGATCGTACAGGTCCAGCCCGGAGACATGGGTGGCAATCTGTTCCTAAAGACACGGGTTAGACCCTCGTGCCGAACGGCTGCCGCAGGGTTTCGAGGTGTTCTCCACAAATTCGAGATACCCAACCTGATGGCCGATCGGGCGATGTTGTCGCAAGTGTGATCAAACCGGCGAGGCCAGATTTCGGATGCTGTGCCGATGCACTCACACGGACGTTCCCGTTGTTCCTTGGCCGTGGGAGACCTAAACGCTCGCGAACTCGGCGATCGCCACATCGGATAGGCGCTGGAAGCGGATGGCGCTGTTGGCCTCCTCCACGAACCCGGTGGTGAGGCAGACCATCGTCATCTGGCGCTCCGGATCGACCCAAAAATTCGTCGTCCCGGCGCCCATCGCCCCATAGGCGCGCGGGCTGGCGAGGTGGCCGCAATAGGTCGGAATCATCCCCTCGCCGCGAAGAAAGAAGCCGAGGCCGAGATTGGCCGGGAACAACGGCCAGCCTTTCAGCTCGCGCGCATAGGTCCACAGGTCGTTCGGCAGGGTCCCGGTCTGGTTGCGGGTCGCGAACGTCAATGTCGGCGCCGACAGCACACGATTTCCGTCAAGAACGCCGCCCTGGCGGAGCGCCTCGGCGAAGCGGTGGATGTCCGACGCGGTGGAGACGAACCCGCCCGCCGGGATTTCCACGTCCTGCGACGGATCGAGGATCAGTGACGCCAGCCACACCAGCCCGTTCGGGTCGAACATGCCGGGGCTGAGGTCAGAAACCCGCGGGACCACCGCGCGCTCCGCCAGGGGGCGGGGCATGCCGAGCGCGGTCTCCCGCATGCCCAGCGGGGCCAGAAGGTCCCGCTCCACGATTTCGCGAAACCGCCGACGGCCGCCATCGACGACGCGGACGCATTCGGCGAGCACGGCATAGGCCATGATGGGCGAGTAGCTGACCTCCTCGCCCGGCACCGCTTCCAGCCCCACATCGCAGACCGCCGCCACCACGGCCGCGAGATCGCCGGTCTTTTCCGGCGGCACTGCGGGAAAGCTGGCCGGCATCCCGCCGCTGTGGCACAGCAGGTGGCCGATCGTCACTCGCTGTTTTCCTTTGCTACCGAACGCCGGGATGATGTCGCAGACCGGCAGGTTCAAGCGCAGCAGGCCGCGCTCCACGCGCTGCAGCACGGTGACGGCGGTCAGCGACTTGGCGATGGAGAAGATCGGGAACACGCTGTCGGCGCGCATCGGCCGCCGGCCCAGCCGGTCGGCAAAGCCGATCGCCTCGCTGAACACGACCTCGCCCTCGATGGCCACGATGGCCATCGCCCCGTCATAAAGCCCGCGTTCGACGTCGTGCTCGATCGCAGCACGTAGATGGCTCATGGCCTCCGCCTCATCACGACCCGTTGAATGCAAGGCTAACGGGCGAAACGCTCCGCGTCGATGGCGCGGGCGGCACGGACCGCTCGCGACCGCACTACTCCTTGTAGATTTTGCGGAAGTCCGGATGGACGTGGAACCAGTACTCGAAGCCTTGCACGTTCTTCTGCATCGCGTAGTCGGCGAAGCGGTTGTATAACGGAATGCGCGGCAGCTCGGTCATCACGGTATCCACCATGCTCTGCAGGCTGGCCTTGTAGACGGCCGGGTCCGCCGTGAAGCGCGCGGTGTCGATCACCTTGTCGAGCGCGGGATTGACGTAGTTGGCGGTGTCGAACACGGAGTTGTTGGCGCCGTCGAAGTTCCAGAAGAAAAAGTAGTCGGGGTAATCGAGCCAGCCGTAGAACTCGCCGATGACCATTGGCATCGTCTTGCTCGCCATCTGCGCGAACCAGTTGGCACCCGGAACCTTGTTCAGGGTTACCTCGACGCCGATCTTGCCCAGCGCCTCCTGCATCAGCACCGCGGTCGGCTCGCTCACGGTCGCCTGGCTGAGGTCGAAGGAAATCGTCGACTTGAAGCCATGGGGAAAGCCGGCCTCCGTGAGTAGCTGCTTCGCCTTCTCGAGATCCTGCCCGTGCTTGAGCGGCACCGGCCATGTCGGGGCGTAGGGTTGATCGGGATTGCCGCCGAACATAGGCTTGCCGCGCCCGTAGAGGGCGGACGAGAAGATCTCCTTGTAGGGAACCGCGTAGGACATCGCCTCGCGAACCTTCTGGTTGTCGAAGGGCGGGATCTTCACGTTCAGGTCCAGGAACACGAGGTCGTTCTGGATCGGCACGCCGATCACTTTCACCTTCCCTTCCTGCGCCAGTTCGGCGTAGTCCTTCGGAGGCAGGCCGACCGACATGTCCACGTCGCCCTTTTCGAGCAGGGCGCGACGCGTGCCCGGTGACGCGATCTGGCGGTAGATGACGCGCCTGAGCTTCGGCAGCGGGCCAGATTTCCAGTTGTCAAACCGCGTGAACACCGTCTGCTGCCCCGGCGTCCAGCTCTCGACCTTAAAAGCCCCGCCGCCACAATCGTTGCCGGACACCCAGTCGAAGGCCCAGGGATCGGCGGCGGTCGCGTGCTTCTTCGCAAGCTCGGAGTTGATGATCACCGGAACCGGCACCGCCATGTCGGGCAAGGTGAGCTTGTTGGGCTGATCGACAACGACCTGGAAGGTGTGGTCATCCAGCGCCGAGAACTGGTCCGGCCTCACCATGCCACCCGCGGCCATTTGCACGGCCGGAAATCCCCCAGCCGTGACCGCGCGGTCGAACGACCATTTCACGTCCTTGGCGGTGACCGGCGCGCCGTCGTGGAACGTGGCGTCCTTGCGTATATGGAACGTATAGGTCTTGCCGTCGGGGCTGATCTCCCAGCTTTCCGCGAGCTCGGGGGTGATCACCTTGGCGTCGTAGGACTGGACCCCGTCGGACAGCGTTTTCTCGCCGTGGCTGACGAGGCGATCGTAGGCCTGCCACACCACCATGCGGCTATGGTCGTTGGCGGTGGGCACCATCGTGTCGAGGCCGTTCGGCCCCATCTCCGAGACGATGACAAGCGTGTCCTTGGGCAATCCGGCGGCCGTGGCCGCCGCGCCTGGCAGGGCGGCGCAGACCGTCCACGCCGCCGCTTGCAGCAGAAATCGTCGATCGAGCTTCATTCGCAATCAATCCTGCCTGGTGATGAAGGGCTGGTCAGAGGCCGAGCTCGCCCACGATCTTGGGCCACGACTGCGCCCAGGGGCGCGCGCGCTCGAAGGCGCCCGAGGCCGCGAGCACGGTCCGATCCGCGAGGTGCCGACCGATGATCTGCAGCCCGACCGGCAGGCCGTCCGCCGTGAAGCCGGCGGGGATGCTCGCGGTCGGCTGTCCGGTCAGGTTGGTGATGAAGGTGAAGCAAAGCCAATCGCCGGAGCTGACCATCCTGTCTTCGATGATTTCGGGGCCCTGCATGTAGAGCGGGAAGGCGGGCACCGCGAGCGTCGGCGTGAGCAGTAGGTCGTAGTTGGCCATGAAGCGCCACATGTGGTTGCACACCCGCTGGCGCATCATCTTGGCGTCCGTGAACTCCTCGGCGGTCCAGGGCCGCTGCAACAGTGCGACAAGATGCGGCGACATCTCCTGCTCGCGTCCCCTCATCATGCGCCGCATGCCGGACAAGTCCGTATCACCCGCAACGATCGTCCAGAACTGCGGGAACGGGTTCTCCCAGCCGGGATGGGCGCGCTCGACCGTGCAGCCGAGGTCGGTCTCGAACACCCGGACGGCTTCGGACACCACCCGGCGCACCTCGGGATCAACCGGGGCGTAGCCCCAATCCTCGCTGTACGCGATGCGCAACCCCTTGATGCTTTCCCGCGTGGCTTGGAGGTAGTCGAAGTCGGCGGCCGGGATGGAGTAGCGGTCGCGCGCATCGGGGCCGGCGATCACGTTCAGCATCAGTGCCGAGTCGGCGACCGTCCGGCTCATCGGCCCGACATGCTCGAGCGACTCCCAGCTCGAAACCCCAGGATAGCGCTCGTCCCGGCAGCCGGGATACAGCGGCACGCGGCCCATGGACGCCTTGATGCCGTACAACCCGCACAACGCCGACGGGATGCGGATGGAGCCGCCGCCGTCCGAGCCGATGGCGAAGGGTGCCACCCCCGTGGCCACCGACGCGCCCGAACCCGCGCTCGAGCCGCCCGAGGTCATCTGCAGGTTCCAGGGGTTGCGGGTCGCCGCAAACACCGGGTTGTGGCCGACGCCGCTGTAGCCGAACTCGGGCACGTTGGTCTTGCCGATGATGACGGCGCCGGCCGCCTTGAGGCGCTCGACGACGATGTCGTCCTCCTCGGGCACGAAGTCGCGGTACAGCGGCGACCCCATCACGGTCAGGATGTCCTTGGTGGCCACCAGATCCTTGATGCCGACCGGCACGCCGGCGAGCGGGCCGGCGTTCTCGCCCGCGGCGATCTTCGCATCGACGGCCTTGGCGGCGGCGCGCGCCACCTCGGGCGTCGGCGTGCAGAAAGCGTGGATGTGCGGCTCCAGCACCGCCATGCGGCGCAGCACCGCATCCGTCACTTCGGCGGCGGACAACTCCTTGGCCTTCACCCTGCCCGCCAGCGTGACAGCGTCCATGCGGCAGATGTCGTTGTCGGTGCTCAAGCGTTGCTCCCCTGTTGGCTTCATGCGAAGTGGCAGGCCGCGGCGTGATCCGGGCCAACCGGCCGCAGCCGCGGCATGGTCTTGGTGCAGAGTTCGGCGCCGTTCGGACAGCGGCCGTAGAAACGGCATACTTTCGGGTCCGGATCGATCGGGCTCTTGGGGCTGCCGTCGAGCAGCATCCGCGCCTCGCCCCGCCGGGCCGGGTCGGGGATCGCGGCCACGAGCGCCTGCGTGTAGGGGTGGCGCGGAGCCGTGAACAGCGCCTCGGTCGGCGCGACCTCGACCACCTTGCCGAGATACATCACCACCACCCGCGAACACAGCAGGCGAACGACATTGAGATCGTGGGAAACGAACAGATAGCTCATGCCGAGCCGGTCGCGCAGATCGGCGAGCAAGCGAAGGATCACCGCCTGCACCGAAACGTCGAGCGCCGAGGTCGGCTCGTCCAGGATCAGCAGCGACGGCTCCACGACCACGGCGCGCGCGATGCCGACCCGCGCGCGCTGCCCGCCCGACAGTTGGTGCGGATAACGCCCCAGCAGCTCCTCCGGCAGCCCGACCAGCGCCGCCGTCTTGCGCATCCGGTCGGCGATCTCGCGGCCGTTGCGCAGCCCGAGCAGGCGCCTGAGCGGGTCGGCGATCGATCGCGAGACGCGGAACGAGGGATTGAGGCTTTCGGTCGCGTCCTGGAACACGACCTGGATGCGGCGGCGGTGCGGCGTCGCGACGAAACGCGACTGCGACACCGCCGTGAGGTCGGCGCCGCTGAGGAGGATCTGCCCCTCGGTGGGATCGATCAAGCGCGCCAGCAGCCGCACCATCGTCGACTTGCCGCAGCCCGACTCCCCGACCAGGCCGACGCTCTCGCCTTCGTCGATCGTGAGGTCCACGGTGTCCACCGCGTGCAGCTTGGCGCCACGCGCCGCGCCCTTGACGGGGTAGAGCTTGGCCAGCGCCCGGGCTTCGAGCAGAGGCATGCTCATAGCGGGAAGCGGCAGCGTACGACGTGCTCGGGCGACAGCTCCGCCCAGGGAAGGGGGGGTTGGTCGCAGACCGGCTGGCGTTGCTCGCACCGCCCGCTGAAACGGCACGGCGGCAGCTCGCGCCGCAGGTCGGGCAGATGGCCGGGGATCGACGTCATGGCCTCGATCTCGGTCTCGGGCGTCGGCGTGGCGGCCAGCAGCTGGCGCGTGTACGGGTGGGCGGGGTGGCTGAGCAGCGTTTCCGCGGTCGCGATCTCCACCACATGGCCCGCGTGCATCACCGCGATGCGGTCGCAGTATTCGCCGGCCAGGCCGAGATCGTGGGTGATGAGCAGGGTCGACATCCGGGCACTCCGGCTCATCTCCTGGATCAAGTCCATGATCACCGCCTGGGTGGTCACGTCGAGCCCGGTCGTGGGCTCGTCGGCGATCAGCAGCGACGGCGAGCAGGCGAGCGCCATCGCGATCATCACGCGCTGACACATGCCGCCCGAGAGTTCGAACGGGTAGGCCGCATAGCGGCGTTCGGGGTCGGGGATGCGGACGCGCGCGAGTGCTGCCACCGCCGCCTTCTTGAGGCCACGGCTCGGCACCGCGGCGTGCTCGCGCAGCACGTCCTCGATCTGCTTGCCCACCTTGCGGATCGGGTTCAGCGCCGTGCGCGGGCTCTGGAAGATCATCGCTATCTCGCGGCCGCGCAGGCCGCGCAGGGTGTCCGGCCGCGCCGCCAGGAGATCGATGCCCCCCATGGTGATGCGGCCCCGCGTGATCTCGGCCGCGTCGTCGTTGAGGCCCATCACGGTGTAGGCGGTCACGGATTTGCCGGAACCGCTTTCGCCCACCACGCCCACGATCTCGCCCCTCCCGACCGTGAGGGAGACATCCTCGAGCGCCCGCACCACGCCGTGACGGGTGCGGAACGTCAGCGAAAGGTCATCGATCGCGAGCTGCGCCGTCATACGCGCTTCCTCGGGTCGAGGAGGTCGCGCAAGCCGTCACCCAGCAGGTTGAAGCAGAACACCGCTAGCACCAGCGCCGCGCCGGGAAACATGAAGGCCCACCACTCGCCCGAGATGATGAAGCTGGCCCCCTCCGACACCATGATGCCCCATTCGGGCGTCGGCGGCCGCACGCCGAGCCCGATGAAGGACAAGCCCGCGGCGTTCAGGATCGCCCATCCCATGTTGAGCGAAGCCTGCACCATCATCGGCGGCAGGATGTTGGGGATGATGTGGTTGACGAGGATCGGCAGGGTGCGGTTGCCGCCCATTCGGGCCGCTTCGACATAGCCGAGCTCGCGCCGCACGTTCACCTCGGCGCGGGCGAACCGGCAATAGAACGGCAGATTGATGATCATGGTGGCGATGATGATGTTGAGCACGCTGTTGCCGAGCGCCGCGACGATGCCCATGGCCAGCACGAACAACGGGAACGCCATGATCGTGTCCATCACGCGGCCGATGATCCGGTCCGTCCAGCCGCCGAAGTAGCCGCCGGCCGATCCCAGCGCCAAGCCCAGCAGGAACGACAGCGCCACCGCCGCGACCGCCATCCCGAGATCGAGCCGCGCCGCCACGATGACCCGGCTGAGGATGTCGCGGCCCAGCGCGTCGGTGCCGAAGAGATGCATCCCGTTTGGCGGCGCCAGCTTGGCGGCGGCATCGGTCGCAAGCGGGTCATAGGGCGCGATGGAAGGGCCGAGCAAGGCGCAGAGAACCAGGACTCCCAAAATGATGGAAGCCACGAGCGTCAGGCGGTTCTCGCCGAAGGCGTATCCGGTATTGCGGGCGAGGGTGGAAAAGCTCATCAGTCAGCCTTCGAATCGAACCCGCGGATCGATCAACGTCGAGGCCACGTCGACCGTTAGGTTGAGCAGCACGTACAGCAGGGCCATCATCAGGACGAAGCCTTGGACAGCGGCGTAATCGGACGCGATCACGGCCGAAACCGCGTAAGCGCCGACGCCCTGCCAGCCGAAGACCTGTTCGATGAGCACGTTGGAACCGAGCAGGAAAGAGAACACCATGCCGAGCACGCTGTTGATCGGCAGGAGAGCGTTGCGGAACGCGTAAGTGAACACGATTCTGCCGACCGGCAGACCGTTGGCGCGCGCGGTGCGGACGAAGTCGCTGCCGAGCGCTTCCAGCATGGCGGCCCGTGTGATCCGCGCGATGGGTGCGAGAGCGAACAGGCCGAGCGAGATAGCGGGCAGCACCAATTGCTGCAGGGCGGCGCGAAACACCGCCCAGTCCCCCGCGATCAGGGCGTCGATCGTGTAGGCGCCGGTGACACGGGGCGGCGGCGAGTAGGCGATCTCATTGAGACGCCCGAGTGGTTCGGGTGCCCACCCAAGCAGGAAGTAGAAGACGTAGACCAGGAGCAGGCCGACAAAAAAGGTCGGGAAGGCGGCGCAGATCGTCACCAGGGCGCGGCAAGTGTGGTCGACGGGCCCGTTGACGCGGATCGCAGCCCCAATCCCCATCGGGATCGCCACGCCGACGGCGAAGATCAACGCGAACGCGGACAGTTCGAGCGATGCAGGCAGCCGTTCGACGAGGTCGGTCAGCACGGGCTGCCCGGTGGTCAGGGATCGGCCGAGATCTCCTCGCAGCAGGTCACCGACGTAGCCCGCGAACTGTTCAGGCAACCCGCGGTCTAGTCCGAGCGTCCGGCGAACGTTTGCGATGGACGCGGTGTTGGCAGCCGGGCCCGCGAAGTAAGCAGCCGGATCACCCGGTAAAGCGTGCGACAGCAAGAAGGTTAGCACGATAACGCCGAGCAGGCTCGGAATCGTCGCGATCAGGCGCCTCCAGACAATCATCAGGACGATCGCTCTCGGGCCATCTGGATGGTGTATTTGCCCAACGAGGTGCCGCGCCGAATTCTGTTTGCAGTCTCGCGGACATGCACAAGTTGTGCCATGCCGGGCAACGCCCGAAGCGACGTTCCGGAATCCAGCAAAACGACGTCGGTTTGGTCGAAGTGTGACGTTTAGCTTGCACGCTCCAGGATTGCCCTTACTCGACCGAAACTGCGCGAAGCTCAGATCGGTCTCGCCGCAACGGCCAGTTAGTGAGCCGTCCGGAGAGGCGCGCGGCGCGAGCCGGCGCATCTTGGAGGCCCCGGGAGGTCGTCATGGCGCGGTCGGCCGCGATGGCAAGCAGTCGCCTGCGGTCGGCGGGGCAAGCGTCGTGGCTGACACCGGCGCGCATGCACCCGACTGGCACGATCAGCCGAGCCGAAAGACTCCCTAGAAGAATTCCCTTATCAGATTTCATCTGCTAGTTAATGTCGCGAGACACATTCCAGTTCAAGTGCGCGTCATGGTAGAAATGATGTTAGAAACACCCGTATTTGTTGCAGAAGAGCACTTGTAGCCGACTGGCCGGTAAGGACGCCCGGCTAGGCTGCGCCTGGAAACTGCCTATTTTTTACCGGCAGCACCGTTCCGCCGCCTTAGCCGAGTGCATGGGTACGAATTCAGGTTCAGGGTACTGATAACACCCCCGTTGACGGCTACGAAACCCCATGTTAATCGGCGATTAATAAGACTTTAGCTGCCTTGTTGGGTGGTGAAATTTTTAGATGCGCTGGGAAGGGCCGACCAAGAAGAAATTGGGACGGGCGAATTGGAGAATCCCTTGTACCA
Source organism: uncultured Acidisphaera sp. (assembly GCA_964250825.1). Taxonomy (GTDB): domain Bacteria; phylum Pseudomonadota; class Alphaproteobacteria; order Acetobacterales; family Acetobacteraceae; genus CAVWQV01. Next base: position 9,250 of record CAXUIE010000017.1, read on the forward strand.
AGCGCGACGCAATAAGTTCCTCGCTTTTCCCCGCCGCCCAGTTCGGGGCCTCCGCAGGCGGACCGTGTCGCGCTCCCTCGACGTTTAGCGGTGATCCGCAAATTGCTCGGCTTCTTGTATTGGGGCGAGCGGTTGTGCGGAAGCCTTGAGGGACCGTTCGAGGTCCGGATTGGCCCGATTCCGCCGGTTTCCAAGGGTAGACAAGTCCTCGCGAGCGCGGTGGTTCGTTGTTTGGCAAACGGCTCAATCTCGCGACAACGTTGACCGGCAGAGGGAACTCTAGCTCTGACCGTTGCATTGCCCATCAGGGTAGGGCGACGGCGCGGTCCGTGTCTTGCCGGAACCGTAACTTGCTCATGGCGTCCGAACGCATATTTGGAAACGTGGCACGATGAATAGCTGTCTGCTTTTGGTTGGACCTCTTACGAGTCCGCGCGCCGATCTATGATCCAGATCTATCAAGCCTTCGAGGTGATCCTCGGGTTACAGGAGCCAGGCGGGCTAAGGATCGTGAGAATGATTTTCTGCTTGATCCTGGTATTTTGCGAACGCTCCAACATACGGAGCCGAGGCGACCTGCCGGGTTCGCGGACGGGGCTTTCGAGGAACCGCGACTTCGCGCGCAACACTGGGATTGCGAGCAGTTCTAGCGCGTTCTCCCTTCCACCTGAGCACCGGGGCGCAATGCGCTCGGCAATGGCAGCTGCATCTCTGTCACGGGCGAAGGGAGCCTTGGCGTGACCCACGTTGTCGAGCCCCCCGTATTATCTCCTCCTCGCGACACGAGTACGGTCGCTCGGGCGACGCCCCCCTTCAGACCCGTTAACGTGGCAGGCGCCAGCCGTCGTCGCAAAAAAACTCATGCCCGAGAAGCCCGCGCAGTGCTGACCGCTACCATGTGGGTCGTCGACGTCCTTATCGTTCTGATCACGGCCATCGCGGCTGGTGAGATACGATATGCGCCCGCCGCGCTTCCACCCGACTTCCTACTGGCCGCCGGGTTAGGCGCGCTTTTCAACGGCAACTTGTCCTTGGCGAGCCATCTCTATGAGTTCTCAAGTCTTCTGTCGCTTCGTCGGCAAGTAGCTCACGTTCTCGCCGGCTGGTCATTAACGGTGCTGCTTCTGGTGCCGGTCGTTTTTCTCGCCAAGCTCGCAGTCGACAATACCTGGGATTTGCTCGGTGCTTGGGCGCTATCGTGCGGCTTTGCCCTAGTTCTTAGTCGCATAGGGTTGCGGGGCTGGATCCAACGCAGGCTTGCGGACGGCTCGATGGCGTTGCGAATTGTCGTTGCGGGTGCGGATGCTCGCGCCAGGGACACCGCAAACCGGCTTCGTCGTTCAGGCAACCGGGAAATAGACGTTGAGGTCCTTTATCCCGGCGATGGCCTGCACGACAACGAAGAGCAATGCACCGAGCGCCTTATCGAAATGACGCGATCGCGTCAGATCGACGAAGTCGTGGTTCATTGGCCCGCGAGCCCGGCCCCTTACCTGATCGTTCTGCTGAACAAGCTTGGCCACGTGCCGATCGACGTCAAACTCTGCGTGACGACGCCGCAGGTTTCGCACCTCGCCTCGCCGGACAGTCCGATGTCGGCCCCGATGTGGCTGATCCACGCGCGCCCCCTCGCCGGATGGCGCTCGATATTAAAACGCGGCTTCGACGTCATTCTAGGGATTGGTCTGCTAGTTGCTTCTCTCCCGCTCATGCTCCTGATCGCCCTGGCCATCAAATTGGACACGCGCGGACCGGTGCTGTTTAAGCAGCTTCGGTTTGGCTTGAACGGTGACCCGATCCTCGTCTATAAGTTCCGTACCATGCATCGTGACGCTGGGTCTTCCACAACGGTGCCGCAGGCGCGGCGAGGCGATCCACGCGTGACGTATGTCGGGCGGTTTCTCCGCCGCAGCAGCCTGGATGAGCTACCTCAATTATTGAATGTATGCCGCGGCGAGATGTCGTTGGTTGGACCGCGCCCGCACGCCGTCGTACATAACGAACTATACGAGACGATGATCGAGGAATACCCGGCGCGCCACAGGGTAAAGCCAGGCATTACCGGCTGGGCTCAAGTAAATGGCGCGCGAGGTGAAACGCGCGACTCACAAGCAATGCAAAAGCGCATAGAGTACGATTTGTACTACATCAAAAATTGGTCGCTTTGGTTCGACATGAGAATTTTGTATCTCACTATTTCGTGTCTGTTCAATGACCCGAACGCCTACTGAGACGCTTTCCCCGACATCGTCGAACCTGCCGAGGGTCCCGAAGGCGATACGCTGTCGGGCCATACAAGTGGAGGATCTGCGGGCGGTTATCTCCCTGCTGACGCATGGTTTCCGCGATCAACGGGATCGGGCTTTCTGGGAGCGCGCGATCGACACGCTAGGCGCGAACAACACGCCTCCCGAGATGCCACGATTTGGCTATCTGCTAGAAAGCGATGGCGTGGTGGTTGGAACCGTTCTCCTGATCTCAACGCTAATGCTTGGCGACGACGGCCCGTTCTTGCGGTGCAACCTTTCCAGCTGGTATGTAGCGGACGGTTTCGGAGCCTACGCTCCGATGCTGGTAGCCCGCGCGCTCAGGCGGCGGGAAGCGACATATTTCAACCTGACGCCGGCCCGTCACACCTGGCCCATTCTGGAAGCACAAGGCTTCTCCCGATATTGCGAAGGCCGAGTCCTTGCTGTGCCAATCCTTTGCACGCGTGGCAGCACGGCGAGCAGGATCGATGTCGTCGACGACAAGGTGCTCCCTGGGCCGGATCTGTCCGAAGCCGAGCTTTCCTTGTTGCGCGCCCATTCATCCCAATACAACTGCATGAGCGTGATCTGTACGGTGGAAGGCCGACGCCATCCCTTCGTATTCGCGCGATCGCGTAAGCACGGCGTTATCAGGTTGTTGTCTTTGATTTACTGTCGCGAGGTCGCTGATTTCCGCCGGCTCGCTGGGTCGTTGGGCGCCTACCTTGCTCCACGCGGCTATTTTATCGTGGTGATCGACGCCAATGGTCCGATCGACGGGCTAGTCGGCGTCTACTCCGGCGACAGGCCGAAATACTATCGTGGCCCTCACCGGCCTCGTCTGGGCGACGCGGCGTACTCGGAACGAGCGCTGTTCGGTCTTTAGTGTGACCGCGAGCGACCCACAATCTTGGCGTGTAACGCGCCGCCCTTCTTCGGCTGCCCGACCTCCGCTGGTTGCTAGGGTATGTCCATACCTCCTGACGGGTCCTTGCATCTTGTAACAACTGACGTTCTGTTAACGCAAAGTCTTGACCTTTGCCGTTGCCCGGGCTACAATCGATTTGTCGGTTGTAAGAACCTGACTGGCTATTTAAGAGGTTGTAAGGATCTTAGAGACGTGTCTGGCGCGCGCAGAGAAACCCTAGCACTTCACGCGGGCTTCGACATGGACCCGGCCACGCGATCGGTCGCCGTGCCTATATATCAGACCGTTGCTTACGGCTTCGACGACACGGCTCATGGGGCGGCCCTGTTCAATCTCGAGGTCGAGGGCCATCGATACAGCCGGATCAGCAATCCAACCAATGCCGTTCTCGAGTGTCGCGTGGCGGCCTTGGAGGGCGGGCTTGAGGCGCTAAGCGTTAGCTCCGGGCAGGCGGCGCTATACTATGCGATTTCCAACTTGGTGGATCCCGGCACGAATTTCGTTTCCGTACCACAGCTGTACGGCACGACGCATTCGATGTTCGCCCATTTCTTCTCGAGGCAAGGAGTGAGCGCGCGGTTTGCCGAAAGCGACAGCCCCGCATCGATAGAAAAGATGATCGATTCCGACACGCGCGCGGTTTTTTGCGAGAGCGTGGGCAACCCCGCTGGAAACATCGCCGACATCGAAGCGCTGGCGCGAGTGGCGCACAGAAACAACGTTCCGTTAGTCGTCGACAACACCGTCTGCACACCGATTTTGCTCCGCCCCATCGAGCACGGCGCCGATATCGTCGTTCATTCCCTCACGAAGTTCATGGGCGGCCACGGAACCACACTGGGCGGCATCATCGTCGATAGCGGCAAGTTCCGTTGGTCGGACCACCCTCAACGGTTTCCGATGTTTAATCAGCCGGACGAGTCGTATCACGGTCTCGTCTACAGCGACCATTTTGGCCCCGCAGCTTTCATCGCTCGGTGCCGCAGCGTGTATCTGCGGACGACGGGCGCGGCGTTATCGCCATTCAACGCCTTCTTGTTGCTTCAGGGTATTGAGACCGTCGCGGTCCGCGTCGATCGTCATGTTGACAACGCTGCTCGGGTTGCTGCGTTTCTTCGTGATGATCCGCGTGTCGCGTGGGTCAACTACGCCGGGTTTACCGACAGTCCATATTGGCGCCTCGTGCAGAAGTATCTTGGCGGCCGGGCTTGTTCATTGCTGACCTTCGGCGTTAGAGGGGGGTTTGCGAGCGGAGTGCGATTCATCGACTCTCTCCGTCTGTTTAAGCGAGTAGTAAATCTGGGCGACTCAAAGTCGCTCGCCTGTCATCCCGCATCGACGACGCATCGGCAAATGGCCGCCCAGGAGCAACAAAATGCCGGGGTGACGCCGGAAACCATCAGGCTGAGCATCGGGATAGAGCATGTCGACGATATCATCGCGGATCTCGATCAGGCGCTTGCTGCCGCGGCCCGCGAAGCCGGGCGCCCAGCGAACGGCCGCACCGGCAGACCCTCAGCATGACCGCGGTCAGACATATACCGCAAGGGCAAGGCCCTTCGCAGTACCGCCGGCCGCTTGTCATTGGCCTGGTCAATAACGCGTCCGGGAGTGCCCTGCAGTCAACGGAAGCGCGGTTTTCCAGACTGTTGCGCGACGCCAGTCCGGATTTCGATATTCTGCTGCGGCTGTTTAGGTGCCCCCATATCGCGTGCTCGCGTGGCGAGCAGGGCGACGCGGCAGGACGCTACGCCGATATAACCGAGTTGTTCCGCGCGCCGCTGGATGGGCTGATCGTCACGGGGATGGAACCGCAGCAGGCGGCTCTGGAGGATGAGCCGATCTGGGCCAGTCTCAAGAATGTGGCAGACTGGGCCGAGGATCAGGGTATCCCGACGATTTGGTCCTGCCTCGCCGCCCATGCGGCCGTCCGCCATTTTGACGGTATTGCCAGATCGCGCTTTCCCGAGAAATTGTTGGGCATTTTCAAATGTGATGTCACTGCGGCTGACCACCCGCTCATGCGAGGGATCCCGCGCCAGCTCACATCGCCCCATTCGCGATACTACGGTTTGCGGGAGGACTGGCTCACCGCCGCCGGTTACCAGATACTCTCGATATCTCCGGAGGTGGGCGTCGACGTTTTTTTCAAGTGTCGGGCCGCCCCGTTCCTGTTCTTGCAGGGACACCCAGAGTACGACCCCGACACTCTGTTGCGGGAGTATCGGAGGGATGTGCGACGTTACGTCGCCGGCACCCGGACGGAACAGCCCGTATTGCCCAAGCACTACTTCGATGGGCAAACCGAGGCGGCGCTCTGCGCGCCGCGGCAGCGGTTGGTCGACTATCGCGATGCGGAATCCATGGATACATTCTTCAAGGCGTTGGACGACGCCCCGCTCGCGAGCGGTTGGTCGGCGTCCGCAACACGGCTTTGCGCGAACTGGCTCGATTGCGTCAATCGTCAGTCTTTGCCGGGAGGAGTCAGCCTGTTCGCCCCCGGAGCGACCGTCGGCAGCCATCCGCCCGAGCTTGCACACTCCGAAGCTACGATCCTGCAATGAATGCTCCATCCCTCGGCTGTCGACCTGTCTCGCAGCTGTATCCCGGGCCGGACGATCGCAGGTCCGGGGAGGATTTCCTCACTTCGGCCTTGGGTGACGCGCTTCAACGGATCGAAGGCGGGTCGGTTGGACCTGATCTCGACATGGATCGGTTCCGCAAAGACTTGGGCGGATTCGATTTCCTGACGCGGCGTCCTCTGCCAGACTTGCTCCAATGGGTGATCGGTCAGCTTGAGCACGGCGTCGTGCACTTGACGCACCCGCGATATTTTGGCCTGTTCAATCCGTCACCTTCGTTCCCGGCTGAGTGCGCCGAGCGCATCGTCGCGGCATTCAACCCACAGCTCGCGACCTGGACAACATCGCCCGTCGCCGTCGAAATGGAGGCGCATGTCATCCGGTCGGTCGCGCGTCGGGCTGGATTTGCGGAAGATGCCACGGGCCATTTCACGACGGGTGGGTCGGAAGCCAACCTCACGGCTCTTATTTGCGCCCTTACCAGCGCCAACCCCGGCTTCGCGGCAAACGGCGCCTTTGCGTTCGATGGACCGCCAACCATCTACGTATCTCAGGACGCGCACCTGTGCTGGCACAAGATCGCACATCAGTCAGGGATCGGCCGATCGTCAGTGCGACTCGTGCCGACCGATCGCTCGGGACGCATGGATATGTGCGCTTTGGCTGCGACGCTTGAATCGGATAGGGCGAACGGCCGCACGCCGGTCATGCTGGTCGCCACGGCAGGCACGACCGGCGCGGGGATGATCGACCCTCTGGCGGACTGCGCGGAGCTTGCTCGAACGACGGGCGTGTGGTTCCACGTCGACGCCGCGTGGGGTGGAGCGCTTATCGCCTCCGAGACGTTGAGCAAAGCGCTTGCGGGGATCGAACGCGCCCAATCCGCCACGATCGACGCGCACAAATGGTTCGCGACGACAATGTCATGCGGGATGTTCTTAACGAGGAACGCCCGGGCGCTGTCAGACGCATTCCACGTGACCGCGGACTTCATGCCGTCCAATGCGCGTCACCTCGATCCTTATGTAACCACCACGCAATGGTCGCGCCGCTTCTTGGGGCTGCGATTATTCCTGTCATTGGCATCGGTTGGATGGCGCGGCCACGCGGAGCCCGTCGAACGCTCGATCCAGCTCATCTCTATCCTCAAGGACGAGTTGACGGCCCAAGGATGGACCGCGGCCAACGACTCCCCGCTTGCCGTCTTGTGCGTCGACCCGCCGCCAGGCTTTCCAGGCGCGCGTGCCATCGCGCGGGACGTCGTCGCGTCGGGGCTGGCCTGGGTGTCTAGCACCATATTTCAGGGCAGGGACGTCGTTCGCATGTGCGTTACCAACGGCCGAACGACGAGCGACGACGTATCGGCGTTGGCTCGCTTGCTACAAACGTTCAAGCCCTCCAGCGCGGCGTGTCGCCCCGACTCCTCTTTGCAGTGTGAAAGTCTTTGAAAATGGACGCGTTACCGGCTTACGAATATCCCCGAGTGATCGACGAAATTTGCCGGCTCGGCTGGACCGCGCTCTCCTCGGAGGAGATGATGTCGGTAGCTTGGGCCTACTATTTTTTCTCCATCCAGTTTCGGGAGAATCTGCAAATCGCCCGGAGCCTGTTCCCCGAGGATGGCAAGCTGAGGCGATTGGAAGCAGAAGAATGTGGCACCGACAACCTTTCACCCTGGCCAGGCGTAGCCGACATCGCCGAAAAGATGGACCACGACGAGTTCATGCGGCGCGGGCTCGCGCTTACCGTCATCGGTGAAGAGCGGTCCGCGCGGCTTTCCGCCGTCGGTCGGGCCTATCTCCGACGCATCCAGGAGCTCGATCCGATTTGCCGGGCCCTCAGTATCGCTAGCTACGAGGACGGCGGTTTGGAACGAGTGTTCAGGGCGATTCTGGGGTTCCGCGACTGGAACAATGCCTTACTCAAGGCATTCGAGCATTTTTTGGCCGAACACGTCAGGTTTGATAGCGATCCCGAACAGGGTCACGGAGCGCTGAGCCGTCACATGACGGTGGACGATCGCGTCCTGCCGCTTTGGCTCGAGTTTCGCGATCTGTTGTTGACGTGTGTGCCCGAATTGGGGTCGGGCCGGGACTGGTCCGCGAATGCGCTTGAGCCGGGTCAGGCAAGCGAAAATTATCATCCCGCCGGGGACGAAGACGAGCTGGCGCTGGCACCTCCCTGAATGGACTCAGATAGAGATCGAAGAATCACCGTAGCAGTCAATCATGAAGGGAGCGATCGTGAATATCAGGCATATCGTAGTGGCGGAGATCGAGCAAGTAGCGGCGGAGCAGCATAAAGAGCTTGCCGTGCTGACGGATGACTTGCCGTTGCTCCAGTCCGGTCTGGATTCATTGTGCTTGGCGGTATTGGTTGCCCGGCTTTCTGACGAACTCGGGATCGACCCGTTCGACAGGGCAGACGACGAGGCAGGCCTTCCGGTGACGATCGGAGATTTCATAGCGCTTTATGAGGGAGCGGTTGCTTAGTCGCTCGACGCTCTGGGATCTCGTCGCGGCGAGCGGGCTTCCACCGCAGCGGGCACTTTTTGCGCTCGATCGCAAAATCGCGCTGGCGGACCTACGAAGCGGGATGAGCGTCGAGCCGGACGGCTTAGCGGGTCGATCCATCCTAATTAGGACAGCAAAGCAATTGCCAGCTGTGCTTTCCTTAATCGAACTGGACGGCGTCGCCCGTCGGATTGTCTTAGCGACCGCTGACGTGCCGCCAGCGCACCTTGATGCGATCGCTTGCTTAGCTGAGATCGACGTGGTGCTCGCCGATTCTCCGTTCTCGTCGCCCAACGGCCTCCGCGTGTTGACCTGTGACCCGCACTTGATGCCGCGGACGGCGGAGCGGATCGCGTCGTATGATACCGAATGGGTGCTGTTGACTTCTGGGACCACTGGCGCCCCGAAGCTGGTTTCCCACACCTTGCCGGGCCTGACTGGCCCGATCGTCCCGGCCATTGGGGGAGCCGTATGGAGCACGTTCTACGACGTTCGGCGTTACGGCGGCCTACAGATCCTGCTCCGCGCGTTGCTCGGCGGTGGATCGCTGGTGCTGTCGGACGCGGCGGAGTCAGCGGCGGCCTTCTTGGCGAGGGCGGGCGACGCACACGTCACGCACATCTCGGGCACCCCTTCTCACTGGCGTCGCGCCTTGATGAGTGGACACGCGCGGGACATGGCTCCCGCCTATGTGCGGCTGTCCGGAGAGATCGCGGATCAGGCGGTGCTGGATCGGCTCCGCGCCACTTATCCGGATGCTCGCGTCGCGCACGCCTTCGCCTCTACCGAAGCCGGCGTCGCGTTCGACGTCACGGACGGTTTTGCCGGGTTCCCCGCAGCCTGGGTGGGGGCGGACGGCCCGGTCGAGCTACGGGTTATCAACGAAACGCTGCGCATCCGCTCCAACAGAACCGCCCAGGGATATGTGGGCGACCACGCTCCCCTGGCCGACGCGGAAGGCTTCGTTGACACCGGGGACATCGTGGGGTTGCGAGGGGACCGCTACGAGTTCCTCGGCCGGGTCGGCGGCGTCATCAACGTGGGTGGTCGGAAGGTGTTTCCGGAGGAGGTCGAGGCGGTGCTGAACACGCACCCGGCCGTGCTCGCGGCACGCGTTCGCTCCCGGTCGAGCCCGATCACCGGGGCCCTTGTAACGGCCGAGGTCGTCGTGAGCGATCCGCAGGACGCCGGCTTGCGCGAGGCGATCCTCGATGTGTGCCGCGCCCGGCTCGAGCCGCACAAGGTGCCGGGCACGCTGCGAATGGTCCCGGCGCTGGACGTCCTGCCTTCCGGCAAGCTTGCACGGCGCAGTGCGTAACGTCATCGTCACAGGGGGAAGCCGAGGCCTCGGGCTTGGCATTGCACGCCAACTGGCCGGCTCCGATTTTCGTGTCATAGCCATCGCGCGCAGGGAAGGCGAAGCATTGGCGGCGTCTCGGGCCACGTTCGGCGACCGGCTGCAATTTTGTGCGGCGGACTTGGCCGAGCTTCCGGCGCTTCCTGGCCTGGTGCGCGCGCTCCGGCGAGACTTCGGCCCGATATACGGGTTGGTGAACAACGCCGGCGTCGGGACAGCGGGCGTGCTGGCGAACATGCCAGACCCAGCGATCGAGCGCCTGATCCGGCTGAACGTCATATCGCCCATCACGCTGACGAAGCACGCGGTGCGCCCCATGATGGCCGCGGGCGCCGGGCGAGTTGTGATGATTTCCTCGATCGTCGCTGCGACGGGCTATAGCGGACTCTCGGTCTACAGCGCGAGCAAGGCGGCATTGCTCGGGTTCGCCCGCTCGCTGGCGCGCGAGGTGGGCCAGCTCGACATAACCGTGAATGTCGTGGCACCAGGGTTCATCAACACGGAGATGACGCAGGATTTAGGGGTGGCGCAACGCACCCAAATCGCCCGACGCAGCGCGCTGAAGCGTCTGCCGGAGATTGCGGACGTGGCTGCCGCGGTTGATTATCTTTTCAGCCCCGGAGCGCGCAACGTCACTGGCACGGTGCTGACGGTGGATGCGGGGAACACGGCCTAAAGCCGAAGCATTCCGCCGACAACGCGCGCAAACATCGCCACGTCCAACGGCACGTAACCGCCGCTCGCTCGGTCCAGCACGAACAACCGGTCGGTGGTCAGGCGGGGATCGAAGCCCTCGCGCAGGAGCTCGGACTTCATCGGCTTGAACGTTCCCGTCGCCGCCAGTGCCGAGCGCAAACGCAGGAATATCGGGACGGCGTAGTTCGGCAGCCGGGCCGACACATGGGCGTGTAGGGCGCCCATGTCGAAGGATGGGTCCACGACCATCGCCGCCATTCCGGCCCGCCCTTCCGCCCCGGGAACGGATACGCCGTACACCACGACGTCTCCGACACCTGGATACGCCCCGAGCGCGTCGGCCACTTCCATCGTGGCGACGTTTTCTCCCTTCCACCGAAACGTGTCGCCGATGCGGTCGACGAAGGTGAAATATCCCGCTCTGTCCCGCCGCATTAAATCGCCGGTGCGGAACCAAGCGTCGCCGAGGGCGAACACGTCTCGAAGCACTTTGTTGGCCGAGGCCTGGGCGTCGGTGTAAAGGCCGTTATCCGGCACCGGTCCGATCGCCTCGCCGACTTCGTCTGGCAAGCAACGGAAGCAGCGGCCGTCGGCATCCCTCAGCGCAGCGCCACTGTCCGGGTCGCGGCGGATCAGCGCGAGGGGAAAGCGATGGGCAAGGTAGGGCGGAATGCGGCCGATCACGCCGGGCTTCTGCTCGGTGTTGTATAGCGACACGCTTCCCTCGGTCGCCGCGTAGTATTCCAGGACTCGGGGAATAGCGAACCGGTCGACGAAGCGAGTCCAAACCTCGGCCTGCATGCCGTTGCCGCATGCGAGGCGAAGGGCATGGTCGCGTTCGCGGGGGTGCGGAGGGCTGTTCACCAAGTAGCGACAAAGCTCACCGATATACTGGAAGACGGTGCAGCGACCGTCGATCACTTCATCCCAGAAGCGCGAAGCGGAAAATCCAGGGCGGACCAGCACGGACCCGCCTCGCACCAGCATCGCGCCAACCGCCACGACGCCCCCGATGCTGTGATACATCGGCAGGCAATCATACATGCGATCATCCGGCGTGATGTCCATCATGCCGGCAAACCAGAAGCTCCACTCAAGCACACGGGCGTGGCTGATGTTGACCGCCTTTGGTAACCCCGTGGTGCCCGACGTGTAGATATGCAGCGCCCGATCCGTCAGGCGCGGCTTCGGCGGCGACTCCGGAGGGCTGTCGGCCATCGCCCTGACCTCAAAACTCGACCATCCCCCAAGGTCGGCCCCGCCGTGCAGCCACCATCCGATATCCGGTGGCAGGCGAGGGCGCACTGCGTCGAGCGCGCCAGCGAATGACGAGTGGGCCAGCACGTGACGCGGCGCCACCGTCTCGATCGCGTGGGCCAGAGCGGCCTGCCTAAGATCGGTGTTGAGCAGCGCCACCACGCCGCCCACGCCGCTGACGCCGAGCCAGATGGCCGGATAACGTATGCAGTTCGGCATCATCAGGCAAACCACCTCGCCCGGCCGCAACCCTTGCTGCAGAGCCCAATGTCCGTACTGGTTGGCTCGGGCTGCAAGCTCCTGGTATGTGATCTGCTCCGAGTGCGAAAGCATTGCTGGCCGAGGCCCAAACCGCTCGGCCAAACCGGCCAAACGCTGCGGCAATGTCAGTCCGTCTTCGGCCAGCCCCGAAATTGCGCCGAGGGCGCGAATCCAGGCTTTCGATGCTTCGGACAACCGCTCCTCGCCTCAAACTGCGCCGCCTATCGCCGGGACATCTAGCGTCTAGTCGCCGCCAATCGCAATCATTGAGACGCACCCTCGAAGCGCCCGGCCCGTTGTCACCGATCCGCTAAAGCGAGGGGGAGACAAGCGCGGGGAACCTTGAAGGCGGCGACCAATCCGCCAAAACGCGGATCTTATCCGGTTGCGGGAAAGTGATGACGCCGCTCTTCAGAGTGAGAAGGCCGTCACGACGAAGCTGCTGCAATGTTCTATTCAGATGGACAACACTCAAGCCGAGCGCGTCGGCAAGTACTTCCTGCGTCAGCGGCATCGCGAACCGGTTTATCTCCGCCAGCCCCAACCGATAGAGGCGAGAACCGAGTTCAAGCATTAAATGAGCAAATCTTGCGCTCGCCGATTGCTGACCGAGGCGCACGATTTGATCACTGAGTAGCGACTCTTGTAATTGCGCAGTCATTCGCACAACGTGGGCCAAGCCCGGATAGGGAGAGTCGGTCGCTTCGGCCGCATCGGCCAGCGGCTTGGCGCTGGCTGTTTCGACCTGGGTAATGGCGGCTACGGCGCACGAAGAAGGGAGCCGAGGCTGCACGACCGGTCCCACGAAATCTCCGGGCAGCACGAAGCAGACAATCTGCCGTCGACCATCTGCAAGTTGGCGGTAGCGGCAGGCCCAACCGGAGACCAGCATGCGAGGAGGCGGCGCCGGGGACCCCACTGCCCACAGATCCCGCCGCGGCGGGTGATAGCGCGCCGCGGCAACGAGATCGCGCAATAGTTCCCGTTCGGCCTCCGACAATGGGACAAACGCCTCGAAATAGTCGGCCAGCACGGCCAAGTGACTAGGCGGGCTGTTCCAGCTGCTCGATACCGCGCCTTTCGCGACACCGTGGGTGAGATTGGAGGACCAATCGCCATCATGGCCCAAGCGGCGGACGTTTGCGACCTTCATGTGCATCCCTCGAAGAGGCTTGCGCACCGATGCACGACAACGAGAAGCTCGGACGGAAGTGACGGTGCGGCGGTGGCGCTGCGCACGCCTGCGACGTGGCGCTCACGAAAACCGAAGCGGCCAGCATCCAAATCTATCTTTGGGCCAAGGTGGTGAGGGTCTCTTGGATAGCTCCTCATCGTCCATTCGACCTCTTGGATACGCCGTGAACGACGGTGGAAAGGCGCCCGCCCGCCGCGAGATGTTCGCTATGTTAATGGATCTCATACCATTGCGCGCTAGTGGCTCCGATGTGTTTATTTTCGAGCGGGTTCACGATGGATGGAGAGGCCCGCAGCAATTGTTTACTCGGGCGCAAAAGTGACGCTGGACTGTCGGCAAACTGTCGCGTGAACCGCCTACGGCCGTCATTAGGGCGAGTCGCGAGCCGACGCGGCCGTGCTACGAAATACCGATACCCCGCTCGCGATGACGGTCGATGCGCTCGAACATGCCCCCGAACGTCGCTTTTCGCGTTTTGATTAGAAAATCATGCGGAAAGCCGAGCTCGATCGCGCTTGCGTCCAAAATTCGCCGCGTTTGATCGAGTGAAAGCGAAATCTCCAGGGTTCCTAGATTATCTAACATTTGAGCGACGGTGCGCGCGCCAATCAACGGAATCACGCCGCGGTCGCGCACCCAGGCAAGTGCGACTTGCGAGGGCGGGCAGCCAATCTCCCCGGCTACGCCAACCACTGCTTGGGCAATGCCGAGATTGCGTGTGTTAAGCTCGTGAAAGCTTACTTGGTCCAGCCGGCCACCGCCAGGACCGTGGCCGTACTTGCCCGTGAGAAGTCCGCCCGCGAGCGGTGAGCACGCCAGGACGCCAAGATCGAGCGCCCTTGCCATCGGCAGAAGCTCGCGCTCGGGCGTGCGCTCGATGAGACTGTACTCGACCTGCAGGCCGACGAATGGCGTCCAGCCTTGCAACTCGGCAAGAGTGTTGCAGCGGGACACAACCCACGCGGGCGAGTCCGCGATGCCGATGTACAGGATCTTGCCTGCTCGCAGGAGATCGTCCAGCGAACGCATGACCTCACGCTCGGGGGTCGTGAAATCCCAGCTGTTAACCCAGAACACGTCGATGCGATCTGTGCCGAGCCGCTTCAGGCTTGCCTCGACGGCCCGAATGAGGTGCTTTCGCTGGTTGCCGCCGCCGTTGGGATCCTTGCCCGGGGCGGCGTCCGTATATTTCGTCGCGAGGACCAGCGAGTCGCGATCCGTGGCGATGAACTCGCTCAGGAAGCTCTCGCTCGTGCCGCCGGTATAGAAATCCGCCGTGTCAACGAAGTTGCCGCCTGCGGAGCGGAAAGCATCGTAAATGCCAGCGGCGGTTTCCTTGGATGAACCCCAACCCCAATCCTGGCCGAAGGTCATGGTCCCTAACGCGAATTCCGACACGCGCAATCCCGAGTCACCAAGCAGCTTGTATCGCATCGGGACCAATGATTGTTCCTACTGACGACGTTGCACGGGTAAACCGGTATATCAGGAGGCCGGCTACTTACGAACCTTCCCGCGCTCGCTCGGTCGGCCAAGCCAGAAACGTGGTTGTCGCGTCCTCTTCCCGCCCGCCATGCCTCGCGCAGCCGGAAGTCTACCGGTCCGGTGAGCTGATTGCGAGTTGGACTACTCTGCCGATTTACAATGCCCTCTGCCGGTCGTCGTCGCAGCTAGCCCGCAAATTTCTTGACTACACGCGTGCTTGCGCCGAGGGCGCGCTCGTTCTCGGTGCAGGCATGTAGCCAACGGACTCCAGGGCACCCACAAACGTCTCGACGTCGGCCAGCCGCAGGCCGGCGAGATTGATGCGACCGCTGTCGGCTATGTAGATCCCGTGATGGCTGCGAAGAGCGACCACGGCAGACGGGGTTATCCGCAGCTGGGAGAACATTCCCCGCTGGCGGCCCAGGAACTCAAGCCGTGCATCGGCGGCCGCTATCGAATGACGGACCTGATTGATTCGCTCGCGCATGTCGTTGAGCTCCCGACGCCAAGCTTGTTTGATCTCCGCGGACTCGAGCACGATCCGCGCGACGGCGGCGCCGTGGTCGGGCGGCATGGACCAGTTGACACGCGCAAGGGCCGCTAAGTTGCCGCGCACGACCTCCGCGGTGGTGCGATCACGCGACAAAGCGAAGAGCGCCCCCGTGCGGTCTCGATAAAGGCCAAAGTTCTTATCGCACGAGTAGGCGACCAGCACTTCGTCGAGTTCCGCAAGCAGCCGCCTGGTGGGGTGGGCGTCTGTGTCGAGACCTCGTCCGAGCCCCTGGTAGGCGAGATCGACGAGCGGGATGAGGCGTCGCTCCGAGAGAAGGTCGATGACCGTCCGCCATTGCTCATCGCAGAGCTCGGCACCGGTGGGATTGTGACAGCAACCGTGCAACAGGACCACATCGCCACGTTCGGCGGAGCACAGCGCGGCGATCATCTCGTCGAAGCACAAGGACTGCTGTTCGAGGTCGAAATAGCGATAGTCGGCAGTCCTCAGCCCCACCGCGCTCAGGA
>CAXUIE010000018.1:0-12276 GCA_964250825.1 uncultured Acidisphaera sp.
GGGCGGGACGGCGCGCTCCGTCGGGCAGGCGAACGGCTGCAATCCGCTGCCGATCCTGATCCCCTGCCACCGAGTCGTCGCCTCGACCGGGATCGGCGGCTACTCGGGCGGCGAGGGGCTCCGCACCAAGCGGGCGCTGCTCGCCCTCGAAACAGCCTTGCTTGTTGCGTAAACGCGCCTGCAACGGAGAACCCCATGACCAAGGCTGTCCGCATCCACGCCCCTGGCGGGCCAGAAGCGATGCGCTGGGAGGCTGTGCCGACCCCGGAGCCCGGCCCGACGGAGGCGCTCATCCATCAGGAAGCCGTCGGGCTGAACTACATAGACGTGTATTTCCGCACCGGCCTTTACAAATCCCCCACCATGCCGCTCACGCTCGGCATGGAGGCGGCCGGCACGGTGACGGCGGTGGGCGCGGAGGTGACGGGCGTGGCCCCCGGGGACAGGGTCGCCTACGCCGGCGCCATCGGCGCTTACGCGACCGATCGGGTGATCCAAGCCGACCGGCTGGTCAAGCTCCCGGACGGCATCGACGCCCGCACCGGCGCCGCGATGATGCTGCAAGGCATGACGGCGCAGTACCTGATCCGGCGCACCTACCAGGTGAAGGCGGGCGACACGATCCTGGTGCACGCCGCGGCGGGCGGGGTCGGGCTGATCCTGTGCCAATGGGCCAGGCATCTCGGCGCCACCGTGATCGGCGTCGTATCCACCGAGGCCAAGGCGGAACTGGCAAGAGCGCACGGGGCGGCGCACACCATCATCGGCCATGTCAATCTGCCGGCCGAGGTCAAGCGGATCACCGGCGGGGCGATGGTGCCTGTGGTCTACGACAGCGTCGGGCGCGACACGTTCATGCCGAGCCTCGACAGCCTCGCCCCGCTCGGACTTCTGGCGAGCTATGGCAACGCGTCCGGGCCGGTGCCGCCGTTCGACATCTCGGTGCTCGCGGCCAAGGGAAGCCTGTTCATCACCCGCCCGACGCTCGCGACCTACACCGCCACGCGCGCCGACCTCGAACGGACGGCCAGCGATCTATTCGATGTGGTCCGCTCGGGCGCCGTGAGGATCGAGGTCAACCAGGAGTTCCCGCTGAAGGACGCCGCGGCGGCGCACGCGGCGCTCGAAGGCCGCAAGACCACCGGAAGCACCGTGCTGCTGCCGTAGCATGCTGGGCGCGCCGGCGGGACGACCGCCGCGAGGGCGTAGCAGCGCGGAAGCGAAACCGCACTCCGTGTGATGCCGGTCACCCTTCGGCAAGGATACCGTGCCTATTCTGTTCCGGCGTTGAACAGAGGAGACGCGCCATGCTCGCCCTGTCTCTTTTCGAGGAGATTGACCCTTTCCTGTCGCCCGACGTTGACGCCGCCCACCGCGTGTTCAATCGGAGCGCGGCAAGGGAGCGGCGGCAGATTAGGTCGGCGGCAGTGCGCAGCTTGCTATGCTTGGCGGCGCTGTTGGCCGGCGTGGCCGCGATGGATACGGCGTGCCAGCCGCGGGCGATCACCCCGCCCTCGGTGGCCCGCTGAGCCCTCAGCCCGGCTCGGGCCGCCGCTTGCCGTCGAGCGCGTCCCGCCGCCGCTGTTCCGCCCGCGCGTTATTGGCTTTCTGGGCGGTGGTGCGCCCGTGCCGAGTCCGGTTCTCCGCCGCGGCCTGAATGGCCGCTTCCCGCGCCAGCCGCTTCTTTGCTCGCTGGAGGTTGACGATCTCGCCCATGTGGCCATCCTGCCGCGCTCACGCGGCAAACTCAACGGAGGCCGGAACATGGGCAACACGATCGAATTGAAATCGGCGGACGGCTTCACCTTGGCCGCCTACACGGCGGGCGACGCCGGCGCCACCAAGGGCGTGGTCGTCATCCAGGAGATCTTCGGGGTCAACCACCACATCCGCGACATGGCGGACCGCTTCGCCGCCCAGGGTTATGCGGTGATCGCGCCCGCCGTGTACGACCGCGTGGAGCGTGGGGTCGAGCTCGGCTACACCCAGGAGGACATCGGCCGCGGGCGCGACATCCGCATGAAGCTCGACGACAAGAAGCTGATGGAGGACGTGGAAGCCGCGGCGAAGCATCTCGCCGGCAAGCAGCTCGGCATCGTCGGCTACTGCTTCGGCGGCACCGTCGCCTGGTGGGGTGCGACGAGAACCCGGGCCTTCGCCGCCGCCTCGTGCTGGTATGGCGGGGGCATCCCGGGCACCAAGGAGGAGCGGCCGAACTGCCCGGTGCAGATGCATTTCGGCGAAAAGGACGCCTCCATTCCGATGACGGACGTGGACGCGGTGCGCGCCGCCCAGCCCGGGGTCGAGGTCTATGTTTACGACGGCGCCCAGCACGGCTTCGGCTGCGACGAGCGAGGCAGCTACAGCAAACCTGACTACGAGCAAGCCCAACAGCGCACGCTCGACTTCTTCCGCACGCACCTCGGCTAGGGACCCATCGGCGGGCCACCCGCCGCAAAATTGTCACGCTTCTCGCGACACTATGAACTGGACGCGGCGAAGCGCGTTGTTTGATGATCGTTGCACGTCGAGAAGGTTTGCCACCATGGGAACCATTCTTCTCATTATACTGATCGTTTTATTGCTCGGGGCGCTGCCGACCTGGCCGTATAGCGGCGGCTGGGGCTATTACCCGTCCGGTGGGCTCGGGCTGATCCTGCTGATCGTCATCATCCTGCTGGTGATGGGGCGGATCTAGCGATCGATAGCGGACGCTTGCGCCTGCCCTAACCCGCCATTCTGGTGAAAACCGGAATGCGGGTTCCCGACCGAGGAACTCGGCGGTCGCCGGATCATCCCATCAGGCCAGCGGCGCCGGCTCCGCCGCGGAGGACGCCGCCAGTTGGGTTTGCACCAATTCGGCGAACCTGCCGTGCCGCGCCAGCAGCGCCTCGAAAGTGCCGCGCTCGGCGATCCGGCCGCCATCGAACACCAGGATCTCGTCGGCGTCGCGGACGGTGGACAAGCGGTGGGCGATGATGAACGTGGTCCGCCCGGTCATCAGCGCCTTGAGCGCCCGCCCGACCCGCGCCTCGGTGGCCGCGTCGAGCGCGCTCGTCGCTTCATCGAGAATCAGGATGGGCGGGTTCTTCAACAGCGCCCGCGCGATCGCGAGACGCTGCCGCTGGCCGCCCGACAACGTGCTCCCCCGCTCGCCGATCATCGTGTCGTAGCCGCGCGGCTGGCGCGCGATGAAGTCGTGCGCCTCGGCCAGCCGGCAGGCGCGCTCGATCTCCTCCTCCGTCGCGTCCGGCTTGCCGACGAGCAGGTTGTCGCGGATGGTCCGGTTGAACAGCATGCTTTCCTGGAACACGACGCCGATCGTGCGCCGCAGGCTCTCGAGCGTCACGTCCCGCAGGTCCTGCCCGTCGATCAGGACGCGCCCGCCGACTGGGTCCCATAGCCGCTGCAAGAGGCTCATCGCGGTCGACTTGCCCGCCCCGGTCTGCCCGACCAGCGCCGTCGCCGTGCCGGGCCGCGCCAGGAACGAGATGTCCGTCAGGATGTTTGGGCCGCCCGGGTAGGCGAAGCTTACCTCCTCGAACGCCACCTCGCCCAGCCTCGCCACCAACTCCTTGGCGTCGCGCCCTTCCGGGACCGAACTGCCCGAATCCAGCACGCCGAAGAAGTCCTCGAGCGCCGGAACCCGGAAGAACAAGCTGGACGCGAACGAGACAGCGGATTCAAGCCGGCCGATCAGCAACGTGGCGAAGCCCATGAACGAGACGATCTCGCCCACCTCCGCCTGGTCGTTGAGGTGGAGCACCGTCCCGATCAGGACCATGCTGATGACCGCGATCGTGCTCGATGCGCGCGTGAGCACGTTCACCAACGCCCACCAGGTCAGCACGGGAAACTGATGGGCGATCAGCTGCGCCGCGATGTCGCTGAACAGCCGCGTCTCCGCCCGGAGCCGGGTGAAGGACTGCACCACCACCACGTTCGCCAGCGCGTCCTGCGCGGTCCCCGCCAGGGTCGAGTTGAACGCCTCCACCCGCCGCTGCGCCGCTTCGGTCGAGCGGATGATGACCGTGGTGACGAGGAGATAGACGACCACGAGCACGATCAGCGCGATCGCCAGCCGCCAGTTGAGGATGGTGGTGAGCGGCAGCAGCACGAGCACGGCGAGACATGTCGACAGCTGCTCGCGGAAGAACGTCAGCCACAGCCCGAACAGCCCGTCGGTGCCGGATATCATCATCTTGATGAGCCGGCCCGAATGGGTGTCGCCGTGGAACGACAGCGGCAATCCGAGCACGTGGCCAAAGAACCGGCTCATCGCGCGCACCCGGTTGCGATGCGCCAACCGCTCCGATTGCAAGGACACGCCGATGTTGGCGGCGATGCCGCCGAGCCCGACGCTGGCCCACAGCCCGAGCAACGACTCGGCCTGGTCCCAAAGCTGGAAATGCGGGATCGCGTCCGACCGCGCCAGCAGGTCGATCACCCGCCCGAACAGCACGGGATCCAGGAATTGCAGCCCCGCCATCGCCAAATTGGCGAACACGAGGACGAAGGCGACGCGACGATCGGGGCCGAGCAGCCCGAGCACGCGGCCGTAGATCCTCAGGAAACGCATGGGCCGCTCAGCATGGCTGGCTGGTGAACCGCTCGCTCGGGCGCACGAACTCGTCCTGCGCGGCCACCAGGAGGATTTCGCGCGCACCCGCCTCCAGGGTGCGCCGCAGCAGGCCGAAGACCGACGACGCGGCTTCCTCCAGCGCCACGCCAGCGCATCCGGAGCGGAGGCGGTGAAACAGGAACAGCGCCGCGATCGCGTCCCCGGCGCCGTTGAACCCGCGCGGCAGGAGCGGCGTGCGGAGCAGGTGGAACCGGCCGCCCTCGGCGGCCAGCAAGTCGGTGCGGTCGGGCGGCGTCTCGCCCGTGCGCAGGCTGGTGAGCAGCACGGCGCGCGGGCCGTCGGGGCGCATCCGCGTCTGCAACGCGGCCACTGCCTGTTTTGCCCCGTCCCGCGTCGCGCAGTCGAGCCCGGTCAACTGCCGCAACTCGAACTGGTTGGGGGTGGCGATGTCGGCGGCGGGGATTGCCTGTTCGCGGACCCATTCGGGGATGCCGGAGGCCACGTAGACGCCGGGCTCCGCGTCGCCGATCACCGGGTCGCAGCAATAGGCCGCCCGCGGATTCGCCCGGCGGACCCGCGCCACGGCGTCGAGCACCGCCTCGCCCACGCCGGCGCTGCCCAGATATCCGCTCAGCACGGCATCGCACCGCCCGAGGACGCCCCGCCGCTCGATCCCGTCGAGGAGCGAGCGCACCACGGCCGGCGCCGTGACCTCGCCGGTCCAGTCGCCATAACCGGGGTGGTTGGAGAACTGCACGGTGTTGATCGCCCACACCTCGGCGCCCAAGCGCTGCAGAGGAAACGCCGCGCTCGCGTTTCCGACATGGCCGTAGCTGACCCAGGACTGGATGGAAAGCACGTTCATGAGGCCGTTTGGCATGGCGGGGCGACCGACACCATGCCCCGATCGCGGCGAAACCGTGGCGGCTTGCGATGGGGAGATCGCGGCGTTCACCCCGATCGCAACCGCCCGGACGCCCGCGGCGTTCGCCTTCAAGCCGCAGGGCTCTTCTCGGGAGACAGACCATATGAAGCCGTCCGATCTGCCGCGCGCCATTGTTGTGGCCGCCCTGCTGGCTGTCCCGTTCGCGGCGTCGGCGCAAGGCACCGCGCCCGCGGACGCCGCCCACCAGCCGACGGCGTCGCAGCCGAATGCCGGGCAGACCGGCAGGCGTGAAGTCTACGTGGAGCGCCGGATCGCCGACCTACACAGCAGGCTGCACATAACGGACGCGCAAGCCTCGACCTGGGACCAGTTCGCGCAGGTGATGCGCGACAACGCCCGCAACATGGACCAAACCTTCGAGCAGCGCGCCAAGCGGGTGGGTGAGATGAGCGCCGTCGACAATATGCAGTCCTACGCGCAGGTCGCCCAGGAGCATGCGCAGGACGTGCAGAAGCTGGTGGCGGCGTTCCAGCCCCTGTATGACGCGATGTCGCCCGACCAGAAGCGCACGGCCGACCAGCTATTCCGCAACTACACCGAGCGCGCGCAGCAGCGGGGCCTGGGGCATCGTGGGTAGCGGACGAAACCACGGCGAAGCAATGCAATCCTACCCCGCAAGCGACACCGAGCTCGAGCGATGATCCTGACGCACCCAGCATCGGACAGCCCGCCCGAGCCGCCCCCAATCCCGATCGGGGTTCCGCCGCCGCCGCCCGTGCCGCCGCCGGGAGAACCGCCGATGCCAGGACCTTTATAGCAGCGTCGCGCGTCCGTCCGATCGGCGGACCGCCCGTCACTCCACGGCGCCCGGCCGCCCGCGGTCGAGCAGGCGCGTCGTGCTCACCAACGCGGCGACCGCGGCGATGCCGGCCGCCACCACCATCGTGACCACCGTGCCGTTGCGGGGCGCCAGCCCGAACACGAGCGCGACCAGGGCCGCGCCGATCGTCTGACCGAGCAGGCGCGACGTGGCCTGCATCCCGCTCGCGCCGCCGCTCCGCGCGCGGGGCGCCGTGGTGATGATCGCGCGGTTGTTGGGGGTGTTGAAGAAGCCGAAGCCGATGCCGCACAGCACCATCCGCCAGGCCACGTCGAGATCCGCGGGGTGGGTCGGCAACAGCGCCAAGGAGGCGAGGCCGCCAGCCATGATCGCCAAGCCGGCACCGCCCAGGATGCCGGCGGGATAGCGGTCCGACAGCCGGCCCGAAATCGGCGCGATCACCGCGACCGTGAGCGGCCAGGGCGTCATCAGCAGGCCCGTTATCACCTGCGACTTGCCGAGGGTTTCCTCGAACAGGAAGGGAAGCGACACATAGGAGATGCCCTGCGCCGCGAACGCGCAAACGGAGGTCGCCACCGACAGCGCGAACAAGGGGATGCGCAGCAGATCGACCGGCACCAAGGGCGACGGCTTGGATAGCTGCCGCGCGACCAGCATGAACCCGAGCACGATCGCGGCGGCGAGCTCGATGAGAACGGCGTCGAGCCGCTGACCGTGGCCGAGCCCGTCGATCGCGGTGATCGTCAGACCGATCGTCAGCGCGGTCCCGCCGGCGCTGGCCACGTCGAATTTGTGCCCGGCCCGGGGCGTGCGGGGCAGAGCGCGCCAGGCGATCAGGATCGCGAGCCCGCCAATCGGCACGTGGCCGGCGAACAGCCAGGGCCAATGCCCCACCCACCGGATGCCCGACGCGACCGTGGGGCCGATCGCCGACGAGACGGAGCCGATCGTGGCGTTGAGCCCGACGCCGCGCCCGATCAAGCGGCGGGGATAGATGAAGCGGATCAGCGCGCCGTTCACGCTCATGATCCCGGCCGCGCCGAAGCCTTGGATGATGCGTGTGCCCGTGAGCGTCAGCAGAGAGTCGGACAACGCGCAGCCAAGGGAGGCCACCGTGAACACCACGAGCCCAGCCTGGTAGATGCGCCGGTAGCCGAAGATCTCGCCGGCGGCGGCAAGCGGCAGGAGCGAGATCGTGACCGTGAGCTGGTAGGCGTTCACCACCCAGATCGAAGCGGCGGGCGTGGCGTTCACGTCCCGCGCGATCGTCGGCAGCGCTACATTGGCGATCGCGCCGTCCATCACCGCCAGCACCAGCCCGAGCGCGATCGTCAGGATGGCCCAGTATCGCTGCGGGACGGGAACCCCGTCCGTCGCTTCGATGCGTTCGTCTTCCACAGCCCTCGCCCGCGCTCGTCGCGTGATATCCTACGCGTTTTCCTCGGCCGGTTTATGAAATGCCGCGCGAATCGGCCCGTATATGCGGTCGGGCGTGAACGGCGTCTGGTGAAAGCGGACGCCGGTCGCGTCGCGGAGGGCGTTGCCGAGCGCTGCCGCCACGGGATTGAACGGGCTTTCGCTCATTGACTTGGCACCCGAAGGCCCGAACGCGTCCCGCGTTTGCGCGAAATGGACGGCGGTCGGGGGCACGTCGGCGAAGGACGGCAGGTGGTAGTCGCGGAAGCTCGGGTTGACCACGCGGCCTTCCGCGTCGACTTCCAAACTTTCGAACAGGGCGGCTCCCAGCGCCATCGCGACCCCGCCCTCGATCTGCCCACGGCATTGCATCGGGTTGAGCACCGTCCCGGCGTCGGCCGCATGGACACTGCGCAGAATTCGAACCTCCCCGCTCCGACGGTGCACGGCCACCCGAAACGCTTGCACGTTGAAGGCCACGGATCGCGGCGTGCCGTTCGCCGTGCCGCTCGCCGCCAATACCACGCCCGCTGCCTGCGCGCGCGCGGCGAGGGCCTCGAAGTCAAGCACCCGACCGCCGCCGAGATCGACGCCGTCCTGCGTCAGCCGGCAAGCCTGGGCGCCCACCCCACCGACATGGGCGGCGAAGGCGATGAGTTTCGTCGCGAGCTCGCAGACCGCGCCCTGCACGGCCCGGCCTGCCACCACGGTGCCGGTGCTGCCGAACGCCCCGGTGTCGTGGGCGACGAGATCAGTGTCGGACTGACGCAGCCGGACGCGCGCCGGCACCGTGCAAAGCGCGTCGGCGGCGATCTGCTGGTGGATGGTGCTGGTGCCGTTGCCGAACTCGGCGGTCCCGACGTCAAGCACGTACGCGCCATCCGGGCAGAGGCGGGCCCGCGCTTCGGCGAAGTGGCCGTGCGGCGGAATGGTATCGAGCATCCCGAGCGCCATGCCGGTGCCCACCAGCCATTCCCGGCCTGGCGGGTCGTCCGCCGTGGCGAGATCGCGCTGCACCAGATCGAGGCATTGGTCGAGGCCGTAGCTGCCGAACCGCACGTCATCGTTCTCGCCCGCAGCCGATACGATGGCGTCGTCCGGCGTGACCACGTTGCGGCGGCGGAACTCGAAGGGATCGAGGCGGAGGGCGCGGGCCAGCTCGTCCATCGCCGATTCCACGGCGAAGTTGGTCTGGCCCAGCCCATAGCCGCGAAACGCGCCCGCGGGCATCGTGTTGGTGTACACGGCATAACCGTCCCAACGCTTGTGCGGGCAGCGGTAAACGCCGATCGCCTCGCCGCAGCCGTGGTGCAGGGTGCCCGCGCCGTGATTGCCGTAGGCGCCCGTGTTGCTGAGGACATCGATTTCAAGCGCGGTCAGCACGCCGTCGCGCCGCGCGCCCGCTTTGACCCGGATCCGCATCGGATGGCGGGACGTGGTGGCGGTGAACTGCTCGGCGCGGGTGAGCTCCAGTTGCACGGGGCGTCCCGTCCGGAGCACGGCCAGGGCGACGATGTCCTCGACCAGCATCTCCTGCTTGCCGCCGAAACCGCCGCCGAGCCGCTCGCACCGCACGCGCACCTGCGCGCGCGGCAGGTCGAAGAGGGCGCATAGCGCGTCGCGGGTGAGGAACGGCGTCTGCGTGCTGGAGCGGATGGTGAGCCGCCCGTCCTCGTCGATCCAACCGATCGCGGCGTGGGTCTCGAGATGCGCGTGCTGGACCCGGTGGCTGCCATAGGTCGCCTCGTGCACCACGTCGGCCTCGGCGAACCCGGCCGCCGTGTCGCCCCAAGCGCCGTGGATCTGGTGGAGGATGTTGCCCGGCGCGGCTGGGTGCAGGAGTGGGGCGCCGGGCGCCATCGCGGCCTCCGGATCGAACACCACGGGCAGGATCTCGTATTCCACGACGATCCGCCGGCACCCCTCCTCGGCGGCGGCTTCGGTCTCGGCAACCACGGCGGCGACACGCTGGCCGACCAGCGCTGGGTCGACGCCGGGGCCGGCCGCGTCATGCGCATCGTCCGCCGGGTTCTCGTGGCGCGCCGTGGAGAAAGTGCGCTCGGGGGCGTCCGCGTGGGTCAGCACCGCCCGAACCCCGGGAACCGCGAGCGCCGCGCTTGTGTCGATCGCCAGTACCCGGGCGTGAGCGTGCGGCGAGCGCAGCAGCTTCATCGTAAGCAAACCGGGAACGGCGACGTCCATCGTGTAGCGCGCGTCCCCCGTCACCACGTCCGGACCGGCGGGGGCCGCCACGTTGCGGCCGAGACTGTTTCCCGCCTCCCCCGCTTCCGTTGCCCCTTGCCCATCAAGGGCGTCGGCGATCGCGCGATAGCCGGTGCAGCGGCACAGATTGCCCTTCAAAGCTTGTCCGAGATCGCTCCTCTGGCCTTCTGAAAGACTACGGGCCGTCAGGATCATGCCGGCGGTGCAAAACCCGCACTGGAAACCTTGGGCGACGAGGAAGGCTTGTTGCATCGGGTCGAGTCCGGCACCTTGCGCCAGCCCCTCGATCGTCGTCACCGCCCGCCCTCGCGCGCGGAACGCGGGATACAGACAGCTATGCACGGGCGCGCCGTCCACCAGCACCGTGCAGGCGCCGCAATCCCCCGCATCGCAGCCCTTCTTGACGCCGAACCACCCGGTTTCGCGGAGATAGGTGCGCAGGCACTGGCCGGGGCGGGGTTCCGCGCCTTGCGCGCGGCCGTTGACGGTGCAGGTCACGCCGCCGCTCCAAGCTCGACCCTGATCTGCTCGGCAAGGTCGTGGGTCATGGCTTGCCGCCAGTCGGGCCGGCCGTGAACGTCGTCGTAGTAGTCACGCTCCTGAAGGCCGTAATCGAGCGTGTTTCGCAGCTCCACGGCAGTCGGGACGTTTTCGAAGCGAAATCGCGCGGGGCGGCGGGTTGCCGCGGTGACGGTGAGCGAGAACTCGCCCCGCCCGGCAAGCGTGCCGATCAGCAGCGCGGCCGACCGGCCGACCGGGCTCAACGAGATGCGGCGAAACGCCGTCCGGCGGGACAGCGCCTCGGCGGATATGTCGATGCGGCGGAGCAGATCACCGGGCTCGAGCACGGTTTGGCGCGGGCCGGTGACGAAGTCGAGAATCGCGGCAGGCCGCTCGCCCCCGTTCGCCATCCAAATCGCGCCGGTGGCGTCGAGGGCGACGGCCAGCGCCGCCATCGGGCCGGCGGGGAGCGCCATGCAGAGATTGCCGCCCACCGTCGCCACGTTCAGCACCTTGAAGGAACCGAGCAACGCTCGGCAGCACTGGCCGAACAAGGGCGCCGCTCTCCACGGCGCGTGCCGCGCCGCCCCATCGAGTTGCGCCATGGTGCAGGTCGCGCCGATCTCGATCCCGTCTTGACCATTGATCAACGGCGCCCAGCCGAGGCCGGTGATGTCCACGAGCCTGCGCAGGGTCGGTTGCGGCTCGGAAAACAGCCAGGTGCCACCGGCGAGCCACGCATCGCCGGGCCGCCAAGCGCCGATCTCATCCCGGCGCGCGGGGTTTGCAACCGCACCGATGGTGTTGAGATCCACCCCGGGTTCTCAATCAGCCGGCGGCCAACGTCGCCGCCAGCCGATTGTGCTGGCGCAGAAGCGCCGGCAACTCGACCGGGAGAAGCTGCCCGTCCCGCACCACCACCCGGCCGTTCACCACGCTGAGCGCCACGGAAGGAGGGGGGCAGAACAGCAACGCGGCGACGGGATCATGCAGCGCGCCCGCGAACGACAGCTGGCGGAGATCGAACGCCACGAAATCGGCCGACATGCCAGGCGCCAGGTAACCGATGTCGTCGCGGTTCAAAATCGCGGCGCCGCCCACCGTCGCCATTTCGAGCGCGCCGCGCGCCGTCAGGGCCGCCGGTCCGAACGCCACCCGTTGCAGCAGCATCGCCTGCCGCGCTTCTCCGACCATGCTCGCGCCGTCGTTGGACGCGGATCCGTCCACGCCGAGCCCGATCCGGAGGCCGGCATCGCGCATCCGCCGCACGGGCGCGATGCCCGAGCCGAGGCGCATGTTCGAGCAAGGACAATGCGCGACGCCTGTTCGGGTGCGCGCGAACACGTCGATCCCTGGCTGGTCGAGATGGACGCAATGGGCGTGCCAAACGTCCGGGCCGACCCAGCCCATCGCCTCGGCGTATTCGGCCGGCGTCGCGTTGAACTTGTCGCGGCCGTACTCGACGTCGCTCACGTTCTCCGCCAGATGCGTGTGCAGGCCGACATCCGCGCTTCGCGCCAGCGCGGCCGTCGCGCGCATGAGGTCGGGGCTGACCGAAAACGGCGAGCAGGGGGCGAGGACGATCCGCAGCATCGCGTGACGCGACGGGTCATGATAGGCCTCGATCAGCCGCTGGCTATCGGCGAGGACGTGGTCCTCATCCTCGACGAGGCGATCGGGCGGCAGGCCGCCCTTGCCTTGGCCAACGCTCATGCTACCGCGGCTGGCGTGAAAGCGCATCCCCATCTCGGCCGGGGCGCCGCCGGGGGACGGGGAGGCGGCGCCGCGGGGGCGGCCGGCGCCTCGTAGGCGCCCACCGCGGCCATC
>CAXUIE010000018.1:12286-21846 GCA_964250825.1 uncultured Acidisphaera sp.
GGCAGGGCGCTGGCCATAATCATGTAGGAGGCTTCGGCCGCCGCGGCGAGGCTGTCATCGCGGCGGCAGCCGTTCGGAAACACGTACAGGTGGTCGCTCGTCGTGGTGCAGCCCGAGAGCAGCAGTTCCGCCATCGCGGTCCGGGTGGACACGGCGACCATTTCCGGCGTCAGGCGCGCCCAGAGCGGATACAGGCTGGTCAGCCAGCCGAACAGCTCGGCATCCTGCGCCGCCGGGATCGCGCGGGTCAGGCTCTGGAACATGTGGTGGTGCGTGTTCACCATCCCCGGCAGGACGAGGTGGCCCGCGAGATCGACCACCTCATCGGCGACTTCCGGCAGGTCGGCCGAGGAGCCGACCGCCGTGACGCGATTGCCCTCTACCAGGATGCCGCCGCCGCGTATCTCGCGCCGCCCCGCGTCCATGGTGACGAGCAGCTCGGCGTCGCGGAACAGCGTGGTCCGGGCCATCTGCGGCGGTCGGCGCTCAGTTGTCCCGGAAAAACGACGGCAATCCGAGCGCCGGGTTCAGCAGGATCGAGAACTGCCCGCCGGCGGCCCACGCGTAGTGGACCCTGGGATTGGGCACCGGGATGTCAAAAAGGTTCTGGTCCGGGTGGAACGTGAAATCAGTGAAGGGCTTGAACTCGATCCCGGGCGACAGGGCGATTCCGTAGTTCAGTTCGATCAATTGCGACTGCCTCGAGACATTGCCAAACAGGCCGGCGGCGGCGATCCGGTCGTTGACGGCGTTGGTCTGCCGTCCGTTGAACAGGAATTGGGTAAACAGCAAGCCGGCCGAGTCGAAAGGCCGGCTCGGGAAGGTGCCGTGGGTCACGATACCGGCTTCGAAGTAGTTTTGCACGACGGCGTTGCCGGACGTATCGAACAGCGCACCCACGAATGCGTCGATCCCCTGCGGTTGTTTCGGATCGGGTCGGTAGATCATCTGGCGGACCTGCGCGTAGATGCCGTTACTCGAGCCGCGGTTCGCTGGGGTGCCGCCGGCGAAGGCGAGCTTGCCGCCCGTCGTGTTGAACTGCGGATCGGCGAAAGCGGACGTGTCGTTATAGAATCCGACGTCCACCCGGGTCGGGTAGCGCACATCCGACGCGCTCTCCGTGTAGCCCAGTTCGACGGGCGTATAGACGCCCGTGGCGTTCCTCGTTCCCCATTGCGCGTCCCAAGGAAAGCCGGCCTTTCCATATTGCGACGGGTTGGACTCGGATGCGCCGAAGCGGAGGAAGTAGTTCTTGGTCGGCCAGATCGACACTTCGCCCGCCCAGGTGGCGATGGGCCAGAATGGCGAGTTGCTGTTCGAGGACCAGTTGAACGGGACGAGGTTGCTGCAGATGGAGCTGACGAACTGGCAATAAAGCTCGGAGGTGCCGAAATAGCTCGCCAGGGTCGTTCGCCCCACGATGACCCGCACGTGATCGTTGAACAAGTGCTGATCGAGCGTGAACTCGTTGAGGCGCGTGTTGTTGTCGGGTCCGGCGCCGGCGAGGAAGCCCTGCGAGAAGCCCGTCAGATTGTTCACGCCTTGGTTGAAGCCGCCCCAACGCGAATCAAGGCTGAAGTGAATGACGGACCCGTCCAGGCCCAGCATCTTCTGCAGGTCGAAATCGGCGCCGTAGAACGCTTCATTGAAGAAAACGGTGGTGTTCTGCACCCCGCCCGACGGGACGCCGTAGAGCGTGCCGGAATAGAAGCCCTTGAGATAAATCCCGTCCTTGGCCAGCGCGTCGCCAATCCCGGCGAGCGGCTTGCCTTGGTCGAACAGGAAGCTGGACGAGGTCGGCGGCGGTGGCGAGGGATTGACCGGGGTCGGCAGGACTTGCGGTTGCAAGTTCGTGCCCGGGGGTGGCGTGCCGGTATCTTGGCCGCGCGCCGCACCGATCAATGGCATCGACCCTGCGCACAGCAGCGCGATCACCGACAAGCGCGTGAGTAGACCTGTCATCCTCGCACCGAACCTCCGCTGGCCTTGGGCGCACGACCACGAACGCCGGCCTGCGGAGACGAGCGGACTGCAACGGCCGTGCCACATATCGCCCACGGAACGCGCATTGACCGACACGCGCCCTGCCGAGTGCTCCGATCGATGCCATTGCGCTCCGTTGTGCTCACGATGCAGGCAGCGGTCCATCATCAACCTTCCAAGACCCTCGTATCCAGGCGGCGAACAGTTCCGCCCGGCCCGCTCCCGCCTACGCCGGCGCGGGATGATCTACCCGCCCGTCTCGCGTAGGATGGTCTTATGGATCGCGCCAGACCTCCGAGCTTTCAGGATCTGATCCTGCGCTTGCACGCCTTCTGGGGTCGGCAAGGCTGCGTCTTGTTGCAGCCCTACGACATGGAGATGGGGGCAGGAACGTTTCACCCCGCGACCACGCTCCGCGCGGTCGGACCCCGACCCTGGAATGCCGCCTACGTGCAGCCGAGCCGCCGTCCGTCCGACGGGCGCTACGGCGACAACCCGAACCGGATGCAGCACTTTTATCAATACCAGGTCATCATGAAGCCGAGCCCGCCGGATGCGCAGGACTTGCTGCTCGCGAGCTACCGGGAGATCGGCCTCGACCCTGCCACCCACGACTTCCGCTTCGTGGAGGACGATTGGGAGAGCCCCACCCTCGGCGCCTGGGGCCTGGGCTGGGAGGTGTGGTGCGACGGAATGGAGGTCGGCCAATTCACCTATTTTCAACAGGTCGGCGGCATCCCCGTGGCTCTCCCAAGCTTCGAGATGACGTATGGCCTCGAGCGGCTGGCGATGTACGTGCAGAACGTCGAGCGGGTCTACGACCTCGATTTCAATGGCGCCGGCGTGACCTATGGCGACGTGTTCCTCCGCGCCGAGCGGGAATACAGCGCCTACAACTTTGAGCGCGCCGACGCGGTGATGCTGGCGCGCCACTTCGCCGACGCCGAGCGGGAGTGCGCCGCGTTGCTCGAAGCCGGCCTGCCGCTCCCGGCCTACGACCAGTGCGTTCACGCGAGCCACTTGTTCAACCTGCTCGACGCGAGGGGCGTGATCAGCGTTGCGGAGCGGGCGAGCTACATCGGCCGGGTCCGAGCGCTCGCGAAAGGGTGCTGCGAGGGTTGGCTCGCCGGGGAGGTGACTTCCGTTCCGGAAACGACTAGCTTTCACGCACGAAAAGACTAACGTCCTTACTACCATAGCGAGCAGCATCAAACATGTTCGAAAACGAGGAAGCGTCCACACTGGCCCACGAACTTTCCGAGTTGACCGGCGAAAGCCCGGCCTATGCCGTGATCGTCGCGCTTCGGGAGCATCTGCGGAGCAAGCGACGTCAGGTTTGGGCCGACCGGACCGAAGCGCTCGGCCGCGCGCTCCGCGCCAGCAACGGCCCTGGCATTCCGGTCAATCACTGCTGGGACGAGGGCGAGCGATCGACGGGCTAGGAATGGGCCATCTGTTACCGATTGATAGCGATCGGGCCAACGAGGCAGCCGCCCAGCTTTCGCAGGTTACTGGAGAAAGCCCAGCGGCCGCGATCACGACGGCCTTGGGGCAATCTTGGGGCCGCGGCAACCATCTTGCCAGGCTGAACTATGGTGACTGGTTCGCCTACGCGCTGGCCAAAACGTCTGGCGCGCCGGACGTGTTTAAGGGCGATGACTTTGCTCGAATAGATTTCGCACAGGCGATTTAGGCCATCGTGCCGGCCTTCTTTCTGGAACTGTTCAGCGAAGAGATCCCCGCGCGCATGCAGGCCAGGGGGGCGGAGGACTTGGCGCGCCTCGTCGGCGAGGCGCTAGCCCCGCTCGGGCTTCGCAGCATTCGGACGTACTCCGGCCCACGCCGGATCGCGCTCGGGGCGGAGATGGCGGCCGGGGTCCAGGGTAGCCGGGCCACCGAACGCGGGCCGCGCGCCAGCGCGCCAGAGGCAGCACTTGCCGGCTTTCTCCGCAAGCACGGTGCGGCGCGTGAGCAGCTCCGCGTGCGAGGCGAGTATTGGGTGCTGGAACGCGTGAGCGAGGCCGTGGGTGCCGCGACCTTGATCGCCGCCGCGCTGCCGCCGCTGCTGCGCCGGTTCCCGTGGCCGAAATCAATGCGCTGGGGCGGCACGAGCGCCTTCGCCTGGGTCCGACCGCTCCACCGCATCACCTGCCTGCTCGACGGCGAAGTCGTCCCGTTCGACCTCCGGGACGGCGACGACGACGGTCACGGCCTCGCTAGCGGCAACCTGACTGAAGGCCATCGCTTCCTTTCGCCCGGCCCGTTCGCGGTGCGCTCCCGCGAGGATTGGGCGGCGGAGCTGCGGGGCCGTCACGTCCTGGTGGACGCCGCCGAGCGCAAGCGCGTCATCGCCGATGGCGTGGCGGATCTGGCCGCCGGGCAACAGCTTGCGGTGGTCGAAGATCCGGGCCTGCTCGACGAGGTGACCGGCTTGGTGGAATGGCCAGTGCCGCTGCTCGGGCGGATCGACCCGGCGTACATGGACCTGCCGGCCGAGGTGATGCAGGTTTCCATGCGCGCCAACCAGCGCTACTTCGCGTTGCGCTCGGCTTCGGGCGAGGCCGCACCCTTCTTCGCATTCGTCGCCAACACCGAGCCGGTGGACGGCGGGCGGATCACGATCGACGGCAACGAGCGCGTGCTCCGCGCCCGCTTCGCCGACGCCCGGCACTTCTGGGACCTCGATCGCCGCACGCCGCTTGCTGATCGGGTGCCCGCCCTCGACGCGATCACCTTCCACGCCAAGCTCGGCAGCCAGGGCGATCGGGTGCGGCGGCTGGAACGCTTGAGCGAGACGATCGCCCCGCTGGTCGGCGCCGACCCTACCCTCGCCCGCCGCGCGGCCCACCTCGCCAAGGCCGACCTCGTCACCGGCATGGTGGGCGAATTTCCCGAACTACAAGGGGTGATGGGCCGCTACTACGCGCTGCACGCCGGCGAGCCCCCCACAGTCGCGGACGCGATCCGAGATCACTACTCCCCAAAGGGGCCGAACGATCCGACGCCGAACGCGCCTATCTCAACCGCTTTGGCGCTCGCCGACAAACTCGACATGCTCGCCGCATTCTTCTCTATCGGGGAGAAGCCGACCGGCTCCGGCGATCCCTACGCGCTGCGGCGGGCGGCACTTGGTGTGATTCAAGCGATTAGGCAAAAGCACCTGCGATTATCGCTGCGCCACGTTCTGGGCACGGCCATCGCCGAGGTTCTTACGCGAGCCTATTACCGCTCCCTGGGTAGGCGTGACGAGGCTGTTGAAAACCTGAAGAGAACAGGTGTTCCCCACGATTGGGCAGACGAACTTTCGCGTAGGGTGGGCGGAAGTGTAAAAGCTTTCAACCCTGAGGATTTGCTCCGCGAAGCAAATGCCAACGGAAGCTTCGGTTTGGCTCCGGTTCTCAATGATGTGCGGAACTCGGTCCTGCGGTTCGTGATCGACAGACTTCTTGTTCAACTGAGAGCGGAGGGGGCGCGGCACGACGTGCTCGCCGCGGTGTTCGCCGCCGGCGCTGACGACGACATAAACCGGCTGCTCGCCCGCACGGAAGCGCTGGCCGCCCTGCTCGGCACCGACGACGGCGTGAACCTGCTCACGGCACATCGCCGCGCCGCCAACATTCTTCGCATTGAGGACCGCAAGGACGGGCCGCATGAGGGCGCGGCCGATCCCGCTAGCTTTCGGAGCAACGAGGAGCGCGCAGTCGCCGCCGCGATTGAGACCTTGGGCGCGGAGCTTCCGAGTATGCTCGCGACTGAGCAGTACTCGGCAGCCATGTCGGCCATGGCCCGGCTTCGCCCGCCGCTCGACGCGTTCTTCGATCACGTGACGGTCAACGCCCCCGAACCGGACCTGCGTCGCAACCGTTTGCGTTTGCTGTCGTCCGTGCGTTCCACCATGGATCGCGTTGCTGACTTTTCCCGGATTGAGGGCTAGAGCGGGCGCGGCGAGCGGCGCGCGGATGCCGAAGGTGGGCCTTGATCCGGGCGCATCGTGGTTGAACGCGGACCAAAGGCTTAGGAGCACCAAACGGGCATGACCAAGTGGGTGTACAGCTTCGGCGCGGGCCGCAACGAGGGCCGCGCGGATATGCGCGACCTCCTGGGCGGCAAGGGCGCCAACCTCGCGGAAATGGCCAGCATCGGGCTGCCCGTGCCGCCCGGCTTCACCATCACCACCGAGGTTTGCACCGCCTTCTACGAGAACGACCGGCGATACCCGGACGAGCTGGACGGCGAGGTGCGCGCCGCCCTGTCCCTCGTCGAGCAGGCGGTCGGCCTAAGTTTCGGCGATCCGGAGAAGCCGCTGCTGGTTTCCGTCCGTTCCGGCGCGCGGGTGTCGATGCCCGGCATGATGGACACCGTGCTCAACCTCGGCCTCAACGACCGCACGGTGGAGGGGCTGGAAGCCGCCTCGGGCGACCCGCGCTTCGCCTGGGACAGCTATCGTCGCTTCATCCAAATGTACGGCTCCGTCGTGCTCGGGGTCGATCACCACCGGTTCGAGGAGATCATCGAGCAGGCCAAGATCGAGGCGGGCGGCGTCACGGAGGATACCGCCTTGACCGCCGACGATTGGCGTCGCGTGGTCGAGGGCTACAAGGACATGGTCCACAACGAGACCGGATCGCCGTTCCCGCAGGAGCCCCCCGCCCAGCTTTGGGGCGCCATCGGTGCCGTGTTCGGCTCCTGGATGAACCCGCGCGCCAACACCTACCGCCGCTTGCACGACATCCCGGCCAGCTGGGGCACGGCGGTGAACGTGCAGGCGATGGTGTTCGGCAACATGGGCGACGACTGCGCCACGGGCGTGTGCTTCACCCGCGACCCGTCCACCGGCGAGAACCTGTTCTACGGCGAGTTCCTGGTGAACGCGCAGGGTGAGGACGTGGTCGCCGGCATCCGCACGCCGCAGCCCCTGTCCCGGCAACGCGCCGAACGCGGCGAGGTGTCGATGGAGGAAGCGCTCCCGCACGCCTATGCCGAGCTCGTGGAAGTGCGCGAAAGGCTCGAGCAGCACTACCGCGACATGCAAGACATCGAGTTCACCGTGCAGCAGAACAAGCTGTATATGCTGCAAACAAGGAGCGGTAAGCGCACCGCGGCGGCCAGCCTGCGGATCGCGGTGGAGATGGCTGAGGCGGGCCTGATCGACCGAGAGGAAGCGGTGAAGCGCGTGGTGCCGTCCTCGCTCGACCAGCTGCTGCATCCGATGCTCGACCCCGATGCGCCGCGCACCGTGCTCGCCAAGGGACTGCCCGCCAGCCCCGGTGCGGCTTCGGGTGCCGCGGTGTTCAATGCCGACGAGGCGGAAAGCCGCGCCGCCAAGGGCGAGGCGGTGATCCTGGTGCGCATCGAGACCAGCCCCGAGGACATCCACGGCATGCACGCCGCCCGCGGCATCCTGACCACGCGGGGCGGCATGACCAGCCACGCCGCCGTCGTGGCGCGCGGCATGGGCCGGCCCTGTGTCGCCGGCGTCGGCAGCATCAACGTCGATTACGGCGCGCAAACCCTGACCACCGGCGGCCGTACGCTGCGCGCCGGCGACACCATCACGCTCGACGGCGCCACGGGCGAGGTGTTCGCGGGCTCAGTCGCCATGATCGAGCCCACCATGTCTGGCGATTTCGCAACACTGATGGAGTGGGCCGACGGCCTGCGCCGGCTCCGGGTGCGCGCCAACGCCGAAACCCCGCTCGACGCGGAAACCGCGCGCAAGTTCGGTGCCGAAGGCATCGGCCTCTGCCGCACCGAGCACATGTTCTTCGACCCATCGCGCATCGGCGCGGTGCGCCAGATGATCATGGCTTCCGACGAAGCGGGCCGTCGCGCGGCCCTCGAAAAGCTATTGCCGTTCCAGCGCGAGGATTTCCGCCGACTGTTCACCATCATGGCAGGGCTGCCCGTCACCGTCCGCTTGCTCGACCCGCCGCTGCACGAGTTTCTGCCCCACGGCGACGCGGAGCTGGCGGAGGTGGCGGCCGCCCTCGGCACCGATGTGGACGCGATGCACCGGCGCATGAGCGAACTTGCCGAGGCCAACCCGATGCTGGGCCACCGCGGCTGCCGCTTGGGCGTGACATATCCCGAAATCTACGAGATGCAGGCGCGCGCGATCTTCGAGGGCGCGCTCGCCGTGGCACAGGAAACCGGCAAGGCGCCAGTGCCCGAGATCATGATCCCGCTGGTCGGGATGCGGCGCGAGCTGGAGATCACCCGCGCGCAAGTGGAACGGATGGCGCGCGAGGTGTTCGGCCGGGCCGGCAAGTCGATCGAGTACAGCGTCGGCACCATGATCGAACTGCCGCGCGCCGCGATCATCGCCGATCGCATCGCCGAGGTCGCCGACTTCTTCTCGTTTGGCACCAACGATCTTACGCAGACCGTGTTCGGCCTCTCGCGCGACGACGCCGGCAAGTTCCTGCCCTACTACGTGGAGAAGGGCATCCTGCCCAGGGACCCCTTCATTTCCATCGACCTCGAAGGCGTGGGTGCGATGATCCGCTACGCCACCGACAAGGGGCGCAGCGTCAAGAACGCGCTCAAGCTCGGCATCTGCGGCGAGCACGGCGGCGACCCGGCCTCCATCGCTTTTTGCGAGGAGATCGGGCTCGACTACGTCTCCTGCAGCCCGTACCGCGTGCCGGTGGCCCGGCTAGCCGCCGCGCAAGCCGCGCTCGGGGTGGGCGTGGACCGGACGGCGTAGACCTTGGACCGAGACGGCGCGCTCGATCGAACGCTCCAGCGTTGGGGGTTGCGCTGATGGGCACTGACGATGAAAACGACATCCCAATCACGCGGTTGCCGGCGAGAACCGCGAAAGGTGCTCTATCGGCCGAACGTTGGGCAACAAAGCGAGTAGGGATGCGTGACAAGGCGCAGCGGGTTGGCACGAATCAACGCGCGGCGACAAAACATTTAACAAGCCGGTCGCGCCGGGGACGAAGCGATAAGCGCCTGATATCGAGGCTATGCAAATCGATAGCGGATCATAACTCGCGTTGAAGCGTGGGAAAGCGGCTCTGGTCGCACCTGTGCTTGATCCCGGTCCGCTGGGGCCCGACTCTGCACTGTGGCCCGGCTTACCCGTGCACCCCCAGCAGCCGGGCCGCGCCGAACAGCATGGCTGCCAACGCCACTTGGCCGCCGATGACCGCCGTCAACATTTGCCAGGTAGTCGGCAAGGTCTGCACCATGCCACGCAATTCGGCGACGCTCACTTCTAGCTTGTCCAACCGGGCCTCGATCCGGTCCAGCTTGGCGTCAATCCTGCGCACCACCTCTTCAAGCACGGCGACCCTCGCCTCCAAAGAGGGAGAGTAGGAGGCAGGCTCGCCGCGTTCAACAGGCGTATCGGGCATCGTCGTCCTTCGCGCGCGAGGCTAAACCTGCCATCCATGCACCCGGAGCCGCAACACTCGAACACTCGCCCAGCCGCGACACCCGCGATGGCGCGCTGGTTCGAGCTGAAGGAGCAGCACCCGGACGCCCTGCTGTTTTTTCGTATGGGCGACTTCTACGAGATGTTCTTCGCCGACGCCGAAGCCGCGGCCGGCGCGCTCGACATAGCCCTCACC
>CAXUIE010000018.1:21856-22449 GCA_964250825.1 uncultured Acidisphaera sp.
CGGGGAGCATGGCGGCGCGCCGATCCCCAGGTGCGGCGTGCCGGTCCATGCCGCCGAAACCTACCTCGCGCGCCTGATCCGGCGCGGCTTCCGCGTCGCGGTCGCCGAGCAGATGGAAGACGCGCGAAACCGCGCCCGTAATGTCAAGACGCCGATCCGGCGCGAGGTGGTCCGGCTCATCACCCCCGGCACCCTGACGGAGGACGCGCTGCTGGAGGCGGGCCGGCCCAACCTGCTGATGGCCCTCGCGCGCCATGCAGCCGAGGTCGGTGCGGCGTGGCTCGACGTCTCCACCGGGCTGTTCGAGACGGCGCTCCTCCCCGTGGCCGAGCTCCCCGCCCTCCTGGAACGGCTCGACCCTGCGGAGATCGTGGCGCCCTCCGGCCTCCCGCTTGGCGAGTGGGCGGCGCGCTTGGCGCCGGAGGCGACGCCCTCGCCACCCTTGATCGCCCGGCGGCGGCTGGCGGAAGCGTTCGGCGCGGCGAGCCTCGACGCGTTCGGCTCGTTTGCCGACATAGAGGCCGTCGCAGCCCTGCTGGCCTTCGACTACGTCCAGGCGGCGCAGGGCGGAGCCAAGCCGCGCCTGTCTCGCC
>CAXUIE010000019.1:0-21217 GCA_964250825.1 uncultured Acidisphaera sp.
TTTCCGGATCGGGCGGTCCATACGGTCTCGATCGCGTTTGGGCTGCGCAACTGCACCGACAAGGACGCCGTTCTCCGCGAGGCGCGACGCGTGCTGCGGCCCGGCGGTCGGTTCTTCTGCCTGGAGTTCAGCCGCGTGGCGGTCGCGGCGCTGGCCCCGGCCTACGACGCGTGGTCGTTCCGGGTCCTCCCGCGTTTGGGGCGCTGGGTCGCCGGGGACGCGGCGAGCTACAAATATCTCGCGGAAAGCATCCGGACGTTCCCCGACCAGGACACGCTCGCCGCCATGCTTCGGGACGCCGGGTTCGCGCGCGTGTCGGTGCGCAATCTATCCGGCGGGATCGCGGCAATTCATGGCGGATGGCGGTTGTGAGCCTCCCCGGCAAGCGCGCGCTGCTCATCGTCACGGGGGGCATCGCCGCCTACAAATCGCTCGAGCTTGTCCGCCTGCTCCGGCGCGCGGGCTGCGGCGTGACCTGCGTGCTGACCGGCTCCGGGGCGGAGTTCGTCACCCCGCTGTCGCTGCAAGCGCTGAGCGAGACCAAGGTGTACACGGAGCTGTTCTCGCTGACCGACGAGAGCGAGATGGGCCACATCCAGCTGTCGCGCAGCGCCGACCTCGTAGTGGTCGCACCCGCCTCGGCCAACATTCTCGCATCGATGGCGGCGGGGCTGGCGGCCGATCTCGCGACCACCCTGCTGCTCGCCACCGACAAGCCCGTGCTCGTCGCCCCCGCCATGAACGTGCGCATGTGGCTGCACGCGGCGACGCGCGCCAACATGGACATCCTGCGGGCGCGCGGCGTTCACGTCGTCGGCCCCGAACATGGAGCGATGGCATGCCATGAATTCGGGCCGGGCCGGCTTGCCGAACCGCCCGCCATCCTCGGCGCGATCGAACGCCTGCTTCTCCCCGGCCCCGCGCCGCTCGGCGGCCGGCGCGCCCTGGTCACGAGCGGGCCGACGCATGAACCGATCGACCCCGTCCGCTACATCGCCAACCGCAGCAGCGGCCGGCAGGGCCACGCGATCGCCGCGGCACTCGCCGAGCTCGGGGCGCAGGTGACGTTGGTGAGCGGGCCGGTCGTCGTCCCCGATCCGCCCGGCGTGGAGGTGCGGCGCGTAGAGACTGCGGCCGAGATGCTTCGCGCCTGCCATGACGCGCTTCCCGCCGACGTCGCCGTGTTCGCCGCCGCGGTGGCCGACTGGCGGGTCGCCAACGCGACCGACCGCAAGATAAAGAAGACCGAAGCGGGCGGGGCGCCCGCGCTGGAGCTGACCGCCAACCCGGATATCCTTGCCACAATCGCGGCAGCCGGCGCATCGCGGCCGCGCCTGGTGATCGGGTTCGCCGCGGAAACCAACGACGTGGCCGAGAACGCGGTGGCCAAGCGCCGCCGCAAGGGCTGCGACTGGATCGTCGCCAACGACGTCTCGCCGGACACCGGCATCATGGGCGGCGCGGAGAACGCGGTGCAGCTCGTCACCGCCGACGGGATCGAGAGCTGGCCCCGGCTGTCCAAGGAGGAGGTCGCCCGGCGGCTGGCGGAACGCGTCGCGGAAGCTCTCGCGTGAAGATCTCCGTCACCCGCCTCCCGCACGGCGCCGACCTCCCCCTCCCCGCGTATGCGACCGAGGCGGCGGCGGGGATGGACCTGCTCGCCGCTGTTGCCGCGCCTGTGACGATCGCGCCCCGCGAGCGCGCCCTGATCCCGACCGGGCTCGCGGTGGCAGTGCCGCCTGGGCACGAGCTGCAGGTCCGTCCGCGGTCCGGGCTGGCGTTGCGGCACGGCATCGTGCTGCCGAACAGCCCCGGCACGATCGACGCGGACTATCGGGGGGAAGTCCAGGTCATTCTGCTCAACGCGGGGTCCGCGCCGTTCACGGTCGAGCGGGGCATGCGCATCGCGCAAGCCGTGCTGGCCCCGGTCCTGCGCGCCGAATGGCTGGAGGTCGCGGATCTGGATAAGACCGCCCGGGACCAGGGCGGGTTCGGCAGCACCGGCCTGTCCTGATTGGCGGGGAGGTCACCGAAATGCAATGGGTCGGGCGCGTGACAAGGGACGCCGGACCGGGATAACACCCGGGCGCTTCCGGTCGGAAGCGCCCCCTCCGGGACGCACTGCGCCATGTCGATCGCCCCTTCCGCGCTGACCATCGGTCGGCGGCTGCCGAACGCCTGGGACATCGCCGCCGTGCTGTGCGTGTTCGGCGTGCTGGTCGGCGTCGCGCACGTCGCGCGCAACACGTTTGCGCCATTGAGCGCGCCCGAAGCCGTCGCGGTCCACCTCGACCCGGCCTACCTGCCGGCTTACGCCGTGCGGACCACACTCCGCATGTTCGCGGCCCTTTTGGCCTCCGTGCTGTTCACCCTGACGTTCGCCACGGCCGCCGCCAAGAGCCGGCGCGCGGGCGTCGTGCTCATCCCCATCCTCGACATCCTCCAATCGGTGCCGATCCTGGGCTTCCTCACCTTCACCGTCGTGTTCTTCATGAGCCTGTTCCCCGGCCGCGTGCTGGGGCTCGAGCTCGCGGCCATCTTCGCGATCTTCACGAGCCAGGCCTGGAACATGGCATTCAGCATGTATCAGTCGCTGAAAACCGTGCCGCGCGACTTGGTGGAAGCCTCCGACAGCTTCCATCTCAGCGGCTGGCAGCGATTCTGGCGTCTCGAGGTGCCGTTCGCCATGCCCGGCCTCGTTTGGAACACCATGATGTCCATGTCGGGCGGCTGGTTCTTCGTGGTCGCCTCCGAGGCGATCTCGGTCGGCGACAACACCTGGAAGCTGCCGGGCATCGGTTCCTACGTCGCCCTCGCACTCGAGCGGCGAAACCTCCGGGCGGTGCTCTACGCGATCATCGCCATGCTGGTGGTGATCCTTCTGTACGATCAATTGCTGTTCCGCCCGCTGGTGGCGTGGTCGGCCAAGTTTCGCTTCGAGGTGACGTCCGGCCCGACCGCGACCGACCCCTGGGTGCTGCGGCTGATCCGACGAACGCGCCTGTTGAGCCTGGTTGGGGACGCTATCGGCTCGGCGTTCAACGCGTTCGGCGGCCTCCGCCTCTTCGTTCGGCCGAAAAGGACCGAGACCCGCCGACGCGGTGCCACGCGGGCGGGCGACCTGTTCTGGGCCGCCGTGCTCGGCGTCGTGCTGATATGGGCGACGTGGCGGATCGTGGAATTCGTATCGGCGGGAATCACCTGGAGCGAGCTTTGGACCGTGTTCAAGATGGGCTGCGCCACCATGCTGCGCGTGATCGTGCTGATGGTCATCGCGACCCTGGTCTGGGTGCCGATCGGCGTGTGGCTCGGCTTGCGTCCGGAGTGGGCAAGGCGAGCGCAGCCGTTCGCGCAGTTCCTGGCCGCGTTTCCGGCCAACCTGCTGTTCCCGCCGTTCGTGCTCTTCATCGTCCACTTCGATCTCGACGCGAACGTTTGGCTGACGCCGCTGATGGTTCTCGGCACCCAGTGGTACATTCTGTTTAACGTCATCGCGGGTGCGGCCGCTTTTCCTGGCGACTTGCAGGAAGCCGCGAAGAACTTCCGCGTCGGCGGATGGCTCTGGTGGCGGCGGGTGATGCTGCCGGGCATCGCGTCCTACTACATCACCGGCGCGATCACCGCCTCGGGCGGCTCATGGAACGCGGCGATCGTGGCCGAGGTCGCCTCCTGGGGCAACACGAAGCTGACCGCCTATGGCCTCGGCAGCTACATCGCGAAGGCCACCGACGCCGGCGACATGGCGCGCGTGGTGCTGGGCGTCGCGGTGATGTCGGCCTTCGTCCTGTTGTTCAACCGGCTGCTTTGGCGTCCGCTCTACGCCTACGCCGCTCGCCGCCTTACGATTGACTGACCGGCAACGAGAGGCCCCGAGATGGACACGAACGTTGCTCCCGAAACCCTCGTCGAGGTGCGCGGCTGCCGCCAAGCTTATCACAAGGACAGCAACGCCGACCTCATCGTGCTCGACGACGTGAACCTCACGATAAAGAACGGCGAGATCGTCGCCCTGCTTGGCCGCTCCGGGTCCGGCAAGTCCACCCTGCTCCGCATCGTGGCCGGGCTGCTGGCCCCCACCGCGGGCGACGTGTCATGGCGAGGTGCCGCGCTGCACGGCCCTGCCGAA
Organism: uncultured Acidisphaera sp.; assembly: GCA_964250825.1. Lineage (GTDB taxonomy): Bacteria > Pseudomonadota > Alphaproteobacteria > Acetobacterales > Acetobacteraceae > CAVWQV01. The sequence goes on from CAXUIE010000019.1 coordinate 4,127, forward strand.
GGCATCGCGATGGTGTTCCAGAGCTTCGCCTTATTTCCGTGGCTTACCGTGCAGGAGAACGTGGAGCTCGGGCTCGAGGCGCAGGGCGTGTCGCGCGCCGAGCGAGAAAAGCGCGGCGAGGAGGCGATCGACCTCATCGGCCTCGGCGGTTACGAGAGCGCCTATCCGAAGGAATTGTCGGGCGGGATGCGTCAGCGCGTCGGCCTCGCCCGCGCCCTCGTCGTGCATCCCGACCTCCTGCTGATGGACGAGCCGTTCAGCGCGCTCGACGTGCTGACGGCGGAGACCCTGCGCACCGACCTGATCGACCTCTGGAGCGAGGGCAAGCTGCCGCTGAAGTCGATGCTGATGGTCACGCACAACATCGAGGAAGCGGTATTGATGGCCGACCGCATCCTGGTGTTCCAGTCCAACCCCGGCCGCGTCGCGACCGAGTTGCGCGTGGGCTTTCGGCACCCCCGCAACCGACTCGATCCCGCGTTCCGCAAGATGGTGGATGACATCTATGCTCTGATGACGCGCCGGGCCGGCGCGGGCGACGGCCGCGCGCACGGCGCGCCACAGATCACCGCGACCACGCCGCTGCCGCCGGTCGGGTCAAATCAGATGGCGGGTCTGCTCGAGGCGCTGGCCGCGGCTCCATACAACGGCCGCGCCGACCTCCCCGCGCTAGCGGGGCTGCTGCAAATGGAAATCGACGAGTTGCTGCCACTCGGCGAGGCGTTGCAGTTGCTGCATTTCGCCGTGCTTGAGGAGGGCGACATCCGGCTGACCGACGCCGGAAAGCGCTTCGTGGAAGCCGACACCGACACGCGCAAGCAGCAATTCGCCGCCGCGCTCCGGGCGCATGTTCCCCTGGTGCGCAACATTCGCCAGGTGCTCGATGAGCGGCAAAGCCATCGCGCGCCGGCGCTCCGCTTTCGCGACGAGCTTGAGGATCGCATGTCCCCCGACTACGCGGATGAAACGCTGCGCACGGCGATCGGCTGGGGCCGCTTCGCCGAGCTGTTCAGCTACGACGAGGAGGCCGAGCAGTTCAGCTTGGAGGATGTGGAGTAGAACGCCACTCGCCGTCGCGGCATTCGACCCGCGCCCCGACCCCGGCCATCCGGGAATCGCCCCGAGGCGCTACGCCATCGTGATCGTGGTGAAGTCCACGAACCAGCTCTGAACCGGGGTGAAGCCCTTCACCTTGGTGCTCATCGCCCGCGGATTGAGGTCGTGCACGATGAACAGCCACGGCGCGTCGTCCACGACCATCGCGTGCGCTTCGGCGAGCAGCTTGGTTTGCGCGGCCTTGTCGAGCATCGCCTGCGCGCCTTTGAGCGCCGCGTCCACCTTCGGGTTGCTGTAGTGGCTCCAATTGTAGTTGGTCGGCGACCAGCTTTCGGTCGCGTAGTAGCGGAACATGGTCGAGGGATCGACGGAGCTCAGGCTGATGTTGATCCCCTGCACCCCGTGCGACTGCTGCGCGTCCGGCTTGCTGCGGATCGCCACCAGCATGGTGCCCCATTCGACCACGTCGAAGTCGATGTCCATTCCGACGGCCTGGAAACCCTGCTGCATGAATTCGTTCATCGGGATCGGCAGCATCTGCCCCGACCCCGATGTTGAAATCATGATCTTCGCCTTGAGCGGCTTATCCGGGCCGTAACCGGCGGCGCGCAGCAGCGACTTCGCCCGCTCCGGGTCGTAGTTGTATCGGTTCGTCGGGAAGCCGAAGAACGGGTTGTCCGGCGGGTACAACCCCATCGCCGGCTTCGCGGTGCCGTTGATCAGGCCGCACAACCCGTCCCGATCCACCGCGTAGTTGATCGCCTGGCGCACGCGCACATCATTGAATGGCGACCCTTCCGTGCAGTTCAGCACATAGGGATAGGTGTGCGGATAGGGCCAGAGCTTCACGTCGAAGCCGGCGCCCTTGAGCGACGGGATCGCGTCCGGGGCGGGCACCTCAATCCAGTCCACCTGGCCCGAGCGCAGCGCGGCGACGCGCGTGGTCGCCTCCGGCATCGGGTAGACGACAAGCTTGTCGAGCTTGGGGATGCGCGCCTTGTCCCAATAAGCCTCGTTGCGGCTCATCTCGCAATACTGGCCGGGAACGACGCGGATGATCTTGAACGGCCCGGTCCCGGATGGCCGCTTCTGGAACTCGGCCCAGTTCTTGCCGACGGCCTCGTACTGCGCCGGGCTCACCATCAGCACGCGCGTGAGAAGATAGGGCAGGAAGCTGAACGGGTATTTCGTCGTGATCGCGACCGTCTTGTCGCCCGCCTTTTCGAAGGTGTCGACCATGGAAACCGCGGCGCGCACGATCGGCGCCGCGGTCGCGTCGTAGTGCGGCGACTGGTCGTCGTACACGCGTTGCAGGTTCCAGATCACCGCGTCGGCGTTGAAGTCGGACCCGTCGTGGAACGTCACGCCGTCCCGCACGGTGAACAGCCAGCGCCGCGGGTTCGCCCCGTCGGCCCGCCACTCGGAAAACAAGCCGGGGGTGATGTCGGCCGGCTTGTCGGGGTGATCGCGCAGGTTCCAGTTCACCAGCCCATCGTACGGCGGATAGCCGAGGAAGCGGTATCCCTCGAAACCATTGTTCGGAATGCCGTGCGTCGAGGGCAGGTCGGCGGCGGTCATGCCGACGCGAAGCACCTGTTGGCCTGCCGCGAGGGCCGGAGGAAGTGGGAACGAAGCGGCGCCCGCCGCGCCGGCCACAAAGCTACGCCTGGAGATCATGCGGCTTGCCCTCGGTCATGTCGGACCCGGCCTGCAACCGATGTGCCACCGCCCAAGCGCGGTGACAACTGGCCGACTCTCCCCTGCTTATTTCAAAGGCACATGGGAGAGAACGTCGCCGAGCCTACCGGGCATCCTGCCTATTCCGTAGGGAATGCTGCACGATTGTGCAGCGCCAAGCCTGGACAGCTCGGGTCTTTGTGCTAGCGTTGATCAAGGATGCTGCGGCGCACGGAACGGCGCGGTGCCGACCCTGGGGACAGTCGCGCGTGATCCTGTTCGCCTTCCGCCGCGTGCTGCAAGCGATCCCGATTTTGCTCGGGGTTTCGCTCGTCGTGTTCGCCTTGGTTCACATCGTTCCGGGCAACCCGATCGACATGCTGATGCCACCGGAAGCGTCGCCCGAGGTGATCGCGCAGATGAAGGCGGCGTTCGGTTTCGATCGCCCGCTCTACGTCCAATACCTGCTCTGGCTCGGCCACGCCCTGACCGGGGATTTCGGCCTGTCCGTGTTCAACGCGTCGCCGGTCTGGCCGCAGCTCATGGCCGCCCTCGCAAACACGTTCGTGCTCGCCATCCTGGCCGCGGCACTCGGCTTTTCCCTCGGCATCGCCCTCGGGCTCGTTGCCGCGTCCTGGCACGGGCGCTGGCCCGACAAGCTGTTCTCCGCGATCACCACCATCGGGGTCAGCTTGCCGCACTACTGGTGCGCCATCGTGCTGGTGATGGTGTTCGCCGTGCTGCACGACTGGCTGCCCGCGGAAGGCATGGGCGACGACAGCCTGCCGCTTTGGCAACGGCTCGACCATGTCGTCCTGCCTGTCGCCACCTTGTCGCTGATACCGATGGGGGTCGTCGGGCGGCTGGTGCGCGCGACCGTGCTCGACATCCTCGGCCAGGAGTTCGTCGGCGCGTTGTCGGCCAAGGGGCTGACGCGCTGGCCGGTGATCCGCCACGTTTGCAAGAACGCCGCACCCACGGTGCTGGCGCTGATGGGGCTCCAGTTCGGTTATCTCCTCGGCGGCTCCATCCTGGTGGAGACCGTGTTCAACTGGCCCGGGTCCGGCAACCTGCTCAATCTCGCGATCTTCCGCCGCGACATCCCCGTGCTGCAGGCGACCATCCTCGTGCTGGCCACCTTCTTCGTCGTGCTCAACCTCGTGGTCGACATCGCGCAGGCGGCGATCGACCCGCGCATCCGCCGCTAGGGACGGTCGCCCATGTCGGACGCCTCCACGCTCCAACGCGCGGCCATGCGAGACGCCGCGGAAGCGATCGACAACGGCAACCCGGCTCCGAGCTACTGGCGTTCGGTCGGCCGACGGCTCGGGCGCGATCCGGTGACGGTGGGCGTGACGTTGCTGCTGCTCGGCATCGTGTTCCTCGCCGTGTGCGCCCCGCTGGTGACGCATTACGACCCGTATGCCGGCTCCGTGCTTCGCCGTCTCAAGCCGATCGGCACGCCGGGCCATTGGCTCGGCACGGACGAGACCGGGCGCGACATCTGGACGCGGCTTTGCTACGGCGGCCGGCTTTCGCTGTTGTCCGGCATCCTGCCGGTCGCGGTTTCGCTCCTTGTCGGCGGGCTGCTCGGCATCGTGGCCGGCTATGTCGGCGGGTTCGTGGGCTCGCTCGTCATGCGGACCATGGACGTGTTCTACGCCTTCCCGTCCATCCTGCTCGCCATCGCGATCTGCGGCCTGCTCGGCAGCGGCTTGTCGAACGCCGTGCTGGCGCTGTCCGTCGTGTTCATCCCGCCCATGGTGCGCATCGCCGAGACCGTCACCGCGCAAACCCGCCGGCTCGACTTCGTGGAAGCGGCCCGCGCCTCGGGCACCACCACCATGCAGGTGATCCGGCACCACGTGCTCGCCAACGTGCTCGGCCCGATCCTGGTCTACGCGACAAGCCTCATCAGCGTGTCGATCATCCTGTCCGCGGGCTTGAGCTTTCTCGGCCTCGGCGTGACGCCGCCGAACCCGGAGTGGGGGCTGATGCTGAACTCGCTCCGCCAGGCGATCTACGTGCAGCCCTATGTGGCGGCGCTGCCCGGCGTGATGATCTTCGTCACCTCCATGTGCTTCAACCTGGTCAGCGACGGGTTTCGCGGCGCGATGGACGTGCGGCTCAACAGATGACCGGTTCGACCGAGATCGATCCGAGGGACAGGGGCGGCCGGGCGCAGCCGTTGCTGATCGTCCATGAGCTCCGCAAGCACTTCGCGGTGCGCGGCGGGCTGCTCAACCGGCAGGTCGGGACCGTGCAGGCGGTGGACGACGTTTCGTTCTCCGTCCGTAAGGGCGAAACGCTCGGCATCGTGGGCGAGTCGGGTTGCGGCAAATCGACCACCGCGCGCCTCCTGATGCGCTTGATCGAGCCGGACCACGGCAGCCTCGTGTTCGACGGCGACGCCGTGGGCGGGCGCACCGGTCTCAGCGTCAACGCGATGCGCCGACAGATGCAGATGGTGTTCCAGGACAGCTACGCCTCGCTCAACCCGCGCATGATGGTCGCCGACAGCATCGCCTACGCGCCCCGGATGCACGGAACGCCCGGTAAGGAAGCGGCCGAGCGCGCCCAAACGCTGTTGGCGCAGGTCGGCCTCAATCCGCGGCTTTATCGTCAGCGTTATCCGCACGAATTGTCCGGCGGCCAGCGCCAGCGAGTGAACATCGCCCGCGCGCTGGCGCTTGAGCCGCGACTCGTGATCTTGGACGAGGCGGTGTCGGCGCTCGACAAGTCGGTCGAGGCGCAGGTGCTGAACCTGCTCGGCGAACTCAAGGAAGCGTTCAAGCTCACCTATCTTTTCATCAGCCACGATCTTAACGTTGTCGAATACGTAAGCGACCGGGTGATGGTTATGTATCTCGGCCGCATCGTGGAAACCGGCTCGGTCGCCGACATCTACGCCAACCCGCGCCACCCCTACACGAGGGCGCTGTTCAGCTCGAAGCCGACGCTCGACCCCGACCGGCGCACCACCACGATGCCGCTCTCGGGCGACCCGCCCAACCCGCTCAACCCGCCCTCGGGGTGCCGCTTCCGCACGCGCTGCCGGTTCGCCAGGGCGGTTTGCGCCGAAGCAACGCCCGCGCTCGCCCCGCCGTTGGACGCCGAGACGGCGGACGAGGAGCGCCCGCACCTGGTCGCCTGCCACATCGTCGAGGCGCAGCAGGCCGGGAGGTTCCTCGATGCCTGATGGCGTGCTGCCCGAGCTTCCTGCCCTCGCCGTGGACAAGCTCGAGGTGCGGTTCCGCCGCCAAGGCATCGACTTGCCCGCCGTGAACGGCGTTTCCTTCGCACTTGCCCGCGGCGAGGTCCTGACCATCCTGGGCGAGTCCGGCTCGGGCAAGAGCGTCAGCCTTAAAGCGACGATGGGTTTGCTGCCGCGCCACGCCCGTGTTGAGGGCGGCGTGCGAGTGAACGGGCAGGACGTGCTCGCCCTTTCGCCGGCGGCCCTCGCACGGCTACGCGGGCGCGTCGTGTCCATGATCTTCCAGGAGCCGATGACGGCGCTCGATCCGGTGTACACGATCGGCGCGCAGATCGCCGAAACCATCGTCAAGCATGAACGGGTGGACCGCCGCACCGCCGACAAGCGCGCCCGGGGCCGCCGAGCGCGCGGGCGCAGTACCTCCGGGGCGCGGCGGCGCCGCCGCGAACCGCACGAGATGTCGGGCGGGATGCGGCAGCGCGCGATGATCGCGTTGGCACTCGCCTGCTCGCCTTCCGTGCTGCTCGCCGACGAGCCGACCACCGCGCTTGACGTCACGGTGCAGATTCAGATCCTGCTGCTGCTTCGCCAGTTGCAGGAGGAGCTTGGCATGGCCACCGTGTTCGTCACTCACGATGTCGGCGTCGCGGCGGAGATCTCCGACCGCATCGCCGTCATGTACGCCGGCCGCTTCGTCGAAACCGGGGCGGCGCGCGACGTGCTGCGCCATCCGAAACATCCCTACACCGAGGGGCTGCTCGCCTCCACGGTTCATGGCGGGCTGCGCGGGCGAACCCTCGAGACCATACCGGGCAGCCCGCCCGATCTTGCCGCGCTGCCGACCGGTTGCGCCTTCGCACCGCGTTGCCGCTATGCGATTCGCCGCTGCATCGAGGCCGACCCGCCCGTGGCGCATCCCGGCAGGGGCATGATGGTGCGCTGCATCCGCGCGACTGCGCCGGTGGCTGCGTAGCACCCTCACCCGTCTCCTCCTGAGCGGGAGCGGGCTGGGTGAGGGGCAAAGACGAGGAGAAGAGACAAATGAAACCAAGCATCGACTTCGCCACCTTCGAGACCCTGATGGCGCAAACCGGGCTCACCCTCACAACCGATCAGCTCCGTGGCGTCTACGAAGGCTATGGCGGGCTGCAAGCGATGCTCGCCCGCATTCGGACGGCGATGCCGCGCGAGGTCGAGCCTGCCCTCACCTTCGACCCGGAGAACGTGTGATGGCATTTCTCGCCATCGCCGAAGCGGCCCGGTTGTTCGCGCAAAGGAAACTCTCGCCGGTCGAGCTCACGCGCGACTGCCTCGCCCGCATTCAGACGCTCGACCCCACCCTGCACGCCTTCATTCGCGTGACACCCGATCGCGCGATGGCCGACGCCCGGGCCGCCGAGGATCGCCTCATGCGCGGCGCGGCGATCGGGTCGCTCGACGGGATACCGATCGCGCACAAGGACATCTACGGCACCGCCGGCATCCCGACGACGGGACACTCCAAGCTGCTCGAGGATTTCGTTCCAGACCAGGATTCGACGGTCGCGGCCAAATGGCGCAACGCCGGCACGGTGATGCTCGGCAAGCTCGCGACGCACGAGTTCGCCATGGGCGGCCCGTCCTTCGACCTGCCCTGGCCGCCGGCGCGCAACCCTTGGCACCCCGACCATTTCACCGCCGGCTCCTCGTCTGGCACGGGGGCGGCCGTCGCCTCGGGGATGGTTCTCGGCGGCACCGGCTCCGACACGGGCGGCTCGATCCGAGGCCCGGCCGCCTTGTGCGGCATCGCCGGCATCAAGCCGACCTACGGCCGGTGCAGCCGGGCCGGCGTGCTGCCACTCGCCTACACGCTGGACCACACCGGCCCCATGGCCTGGACGGCGGAGGACTGCGCCCTCCTACTTCAAGCGATGGCGGGCCATGATCCATCCGACCCGGCCAGCGCCGCGCGCCCCGTGCCCGACTTCGCCGCCGATTTAACGAAGGGCATGAAGGGACTCCGCGTCGGGGTCGTGCGGCACTTCTTCGAGGCGGACAACCAAGCGAGCCCGGCGACGCGGGCCGGCATCGACGGCGCGATCGATCTCTTCCGTCGTGAGGGAGCCGAGGTCCGCGAGGTGACGCTCTCACCCCTCGCCGACTATCACGCGGTCTGCTTTCTCATCATCATCGCGGAAGCCTACGCGCTGCACCGACCCTGGCTCGAGACGCGCTTTTCCGAGTTCGGCGAATTGCTGCGCGACCGCCTCGCCCTCGCCCCCCTCATCACCGGCCCGGACTACGTGCAGGTCATCCGCCGCCGGCGCGTGCTCTGCCAGGAGATGAAGGCGGCCATGGCGGACCTCGACATACTGGTCTCCGCCTCGCAACCCGCGGAGGCGCCCCCCATCGACGCGGTGCCGAAATGGGCGATGCTGGACCGGCCGAACCTGACCGCGCCATTCAACGTGACCGGCTATCCGGCGATCAGCGTCTGCACGGGGTTTGGCGAGGGCGGGCTGCCGGTGTCCATGCAGCTCATCGCCAAGCCGTTCGAGGAGCCGACCTTGTTTCGCGCCGCCCACGCATACGAGACCGCGACCGAGTGGCGTGATCGACGGCCCGCGATGGCGCGCGAAGCCGCCTGACACGACGCGCTGGGAGCCCGACTTAAACGGTTCTTGCCAGACCCGGCCATCGGTGCCACCTAGCCGAGTGAAGTCGGTGGCGAGCGGCCCGGCGGGCCTTTACAGGCGCGACCGCCGATCCCGACCGCAAGGGAGCGAAATGGCCTGGAAGCGGATGGTGCTCGAGATCGGCATGGGCACCGACATTCGCGGCGGAGACCCCACGAAGGCGGCAATTCGCGCCCTCCGCGACGCGCTTTGGCACAATTCGCTCGGGATCGCCGACGTGCTTGGGCTGCCGGTGGACTCGATGCGCGTGGAGGTCACGATCGGCGTCCCCCACCCCGAAGCCGTGGACACGAACGCCGTGCTGGCCGTTCTGCCGCACGGCACGGGAACAGTAAGCGTCACCGAGGGCGGGCTTGCGATAACGAATGACGCCGGGACGGACGTGACGTTGATCGCCCATGCGGCGGCCGTGGTGCGGCTGAACGTGCCGTGAGCGGCTTCGGACGCGCCATCCTTGAGATGGGGGCCGGCAACGATCTCCACGGCGGCGACTACACCAAGGCCGCGCTGCGCGCCGTGCAGGATGCCATCCATCACAGTTCGCTCGGCATGATCCGCAGCCTTGAGGTCGAGCCGAGCCGGATGCACGTCGAGGTCACGATCGGCGTGCAGCAGCCCGAACGGGTCGACCGCGAAGCCGTCCGGGCGTCGCTGCCGCATGGGACGGTGACAGTCAGCGTGGTCAAGGGCGGGCTGGACGTGCCGGATGAAGACGGACATGATCCGGCCGTGATCGCGAGCGCGGCCGTCGTTGTCCGGCTCGACTTGGGCTAACATGGTCCCATTCACCGCGGTCCACCGGCGCCAGCCGCCCGACCGCAGACTGCCCGGCGCGATGCCGGGCTTCAACCAAGCATCGTAGACAGGATCAGATGTCGCTTCCTCCCAATTCGTCCGGCTCGGCCGGAAACTCGCAGCCGAGCGAAGAGGCGCGCATGCGTCGCGCCCTTGGACTGCGCGATGATCCCCGGCCAGGCGACCCCTCGGTCGCCCATCGCGCCGGCGAGCAACGGCCGGTTGAACGCACCATGCAGCGACGGGAACCGGATCGGCGGGCACGCCGCTTCGTCAAGGACGGCGAAGTGCCGGTGGTGGTCCTGAGCGGCTCGCGCGAACACGGGCCGGATGCAGCCGTCCCCGTAAACCGGCTCGCCGCGGCCGAGAGCGCGCTCGACGCGGAGCGGGCCGCCCGCGAACGGGCCGAACGATCGCTTCAGGAAGCGCTCGCCGCCGTTCAGCAACTGCGGCCCCAGATCGCCCCTGCGCGCCTCGCGCACGGCGAGGCGCTTGCGACCGAGCGGCTTGCCCGCGAGGCGGCGGAGCAAGCCCGCGCCGAAGCGGAAGCCGCCCGGGAGGCGTTGGCGACGGAGTTGGACACGCTCAAGGCGGCGCCCCCCTTGCCTGCTCCGGCCCTGTCGACCCGCCGACCGCGGCAGCCCAAGCCAGAACGGGAAGTGCGCGAGCAGCAACCGGTGAAGTGGTGGCTGCCGTCCTACAAGGCCAAGACGCGCAAATCCTGACGGGAAAGTCGCTTTTGGGCCGCGGCTCCCTCGACGATCGCACGTTCGTTCGATGCAACCGAAAACTTACCCGCGGTCGTGACGGAGGGTCGAAGGGCACGAACCGAAGCAGTTGCATGTCGCGGCGTGGATGATCGGTCACCCGGAGCATGGCAGACGTTACGTGCGCTATGTTTTACGCGCCGCCTTGTCAGCGTTTCTCGTTCCCGGCTCCGGACAGGTGTCGGGCACGCACGGGTCCGCGGCGAACCGGTTGTTACCTTCGTGCCGAAGCAGATGGCTCACGTCGCGGCCGGGATCCGGTAAAGCCGGCCGGTTGCTTGGAGGTCGGCGCTAGTCCAAACGCCGCCCACGCCTTCGACCAGCCATTCCAGCATCGCCCACAGATCGCGGTCCGCTTGTTCCTCGTCGAGCGGCTCGAGCGCGGGCACGACGGCGCTGATCTCCACGCCGGACGGGAACGGCTCGCCGCTGCGGCCAATGAACACCAGCACGTACACGCGCCCCGAAGACGCCCGGGCATAGCCCGGCTCGGATAGTCCGAGCCGCTCTAGATCGAAGGTGAAGGAAAGGAAGTCGCGGAACTCCGGGTAGTGTCCGACACGATCCTCCGTCAATAGCAGGACGCGCCGAGTGTCGGCGAGGTCGGGCGCGTCAATGGTTTGCAAGTCGGTCATCCCGCTTCCCCGTCAAGTCGTTTAAGGAAATCGCCGATCAGATCGCCGATCGCCGCCCCGGAGTCTTCTTGCAGGAAATGCCGGCCCGTGACGAGGTATGGGCCTTCCGCATGCGGGACGAGCGATTTGAAGCGGCTGGCGAACGTGGCCACATCGAACACCTCGTCCTCGCGCCCCCAGATGATTTGCATCGGTTTGGTCCAGGCGCTGAGCTCCCGCTCGATCCAGGCGAACCGGTCGGCGGCTCTCGCCGTCGCGTCCAGCGGAATCCAGCGCGGCCATGTCCAGGTGAGCAGCCGCGCCTCGAAGTCGGGCAGCACCGCCTCGTAGGCCGACTGCGCCCGGCCGCGGAAGCGGCCGCGATCCACCACGGACAGGTAGACACCCCGCCCCGCAAGAACGTTGTGCCGTCCCATCAGATACGGGCCGACCAGGGGCGCGTGCATCATGCGCCAGGGAAAGATCCGGCCATGGAACCCCGCCGGTGGGGCGGGCCAGGCCCAGGTGCTCATCACCACCAGCGCCCGCACCCGGTCGGGATTGGACAGCGCGAAGCCGAGCCCGGTCGGCCCCCCCCAATCATGGCACACGATTGTGGCGCCCACGACGTCGAGCCCGCGCAGCAGCGCCGTGAGGTTGGCGATGTGACCATCGAGGCTGTGCGCCTGTTCGCGCGCGGGCTTCTCGGACAAGCCAAAGCCGATCATGTCGGGGACGATGACGCGATGCCCGGCCGCGATGAGCGGCGGGATGGTGTCGCGCCACAGAAAGCCCCAGGTTGGGTTGCCGTGCAGCAGCACGACCGGCGCGCCAGCGCCCTCGTCCACGTAGTGCATCCGGCTGCCGTTCACCCGCGCGAAGCGCGGCTGATAGGGCCACGCGGCGCGGATACTGTCGGGAAGAACGATCACGGTTCGGCGTCCCCGAGAGTAACAACGCCGGTCCGCGCCAAACTCTCGATTTCATCGTCCTCGAGGCCCGTCTCGCGCAGCACGTCACGCGAGTCGGCCCCGAGCGCGGGGGCGGCGCGCTTGGGTGCGTCGTTGCCGAACGGCGTGCCGAGGGCGCGCCAATCGGGGCGGTCCGGGTGGGAAAGGTTCCAGATCAATCCGCGTTCAGCCAGCAGAGGGTTCTCGAGGGCGGTGCGCACGTCGTTCACCGGCGCGGCGGGAATGGCGCCCGCGAAGACGGACAGCCACTCGGCCGTGGTGCGCGCGGAAAGCACGTCGTCGAGCACCGTCGTGAGCCTGCCGCGGTTCTGCAAGCGCGACGCCGGGGTCGCGAACGCGGGATCGCCAGCGAGCTCCGGGCGGCCGATCAGCGCGCACAGTGCCGGCCAGAATTTCTGCTTGTTGCACATGATAAAGATCCAGCCGTCCCTGGTGCGGAACAGCTGGCTCGGCGTGATCGACGGATGCGCCGAACGCGGCTCGCGGCCTTGCGCATGGCCTTCGTTGAGAAACCAGGTCGCCAGATAGTTGAGGTTCTGCAGCGCGCAGCCGAACAGGTCCACGTCCATGTCCCTGCCCATCCCGCTCGCGCGCGCCGCCGTGACGCCGGCGAGCAAGGCGAACGCGGCGTACAGCCCGGTCATGAAGTCCACCACCGACAGGCCGAACCGCGCCGGCGGGCCGTCCGGCTCGCCGGTGAGGGAAAGATAGCCGGCCTCGGCTTGCATCAAGTAATCGAAGCCGGGCCATGACGCTCGCGCCCCTTCTCGCCCATAGGCGGACAGATGGGTGCAAACGATGCGCGGGTTGGCCGCCTTGAGCGCGTCGAAGGTCAGGCCGAGCTTTTCCGGCTGGTCGCCGCGCAAGTTGTTGAGCACCGCGTCCGACCGCGCCGCCAACCGCAGCAGGACGCCTCGCGCCTCGGGCTGCTTGAGGTCGAGCGTGAGGCTGCGCTTGTTGCGGTTGAGGCTTTGATAGAAGTGGCTGTCATTCGCGCCGACGAAATACGGGCCGACATGGCGGCCCATGTCGCCCCCGTCCGACGGGTTCTCGACCTTGATGACCTCGGCGCCGAGATCGGCGAGCTGCATGGTGCCGAACGGCCCGGCGCCGTATTGCTCCACGGCGATGACGCGCAGCCTGGCGAGCGGCAGCATGGGCATCGGCCTCCCCTTCGGAGTCGATTCCTAGCGCGGCGCCCTCGCGTTGACCATGCGGGGGCTCCATGCGAGCGTTCCGATCGTGGATGGGAGGGTCGAGTTGATGAACGACGCGTCGGATTCCGGCCCCGTTCCCGCCGGCGGCGAGCAGGCGCGCCAGATGCTGGACGCGATCGACCGTTTCCTGGCGCGCGACGTCAGGCCGCACGTCCAGGCGCTGGAGCGCGACGACACCTACCCGGCGGACATCGTGGACAAGATGAAGGAGCTCGGGTTGTTCGGGGCGATGATCCCGGCCGAGTATGGCGGCCTCGGCCTCAGCGCCGCATTATACGCGCAAGTGGTGGAGCGGATCGCCGGCGCCTGGATGTCGCTCGCCGGCATCTTCAATTCGCACCTCATCATGGCCGCGGCGGTGCAGCGGTTCGGCACCGAAGCGCAACGCCGCGCCTACCTGCCGCGCTTCGCCACCGGCAAGCTGCGCGGCGGCCTCGCCCTCACCGAACCCGATTGCGGCACCGACCTGCAAGCGATCCGCACGACGGCCCGCCGCGAGGGCGACAGCTACATCGTCAACGGCACCAAGACCTGGATTTCCAACGGTATCCACGGCAGTTGCTTCGCCCTGCTGGTGAAGACCGACCCGCTCGCCGAGCCGCGCCATCGCGGCATGAGCCTGTTCCTGGCCGAGAAGGACCCGGGATTCCATGTCGGGCGAAAGCTGCACAAGCTCGGCTACAAGGGCATCGATTCCGCCGAGCTCGTCTTCGAGGACTACCGCATCCCGGCCAACCGGCTGATCGGCGAGCGCGAGGGATTCGGGATGCGGCACGCGCTTGGTGGCCTTGAGCTCGGGCGCATCAACGTCGCCGCCCGCGGCGTCGGCGTCGCGCAAGCCGCGCTGACCGAGGCGCTCACCTATAGCCAGGTCCGGCAGACGTTTGGCAAGCCGATCTGCCAGCACCAAGCGATCCAGATCAAGCTCGCCGACATGGCGACGCAAGTGATGGCCGCCCGCCTGCTGACCGAGCGCGCGGCACAGGTGTACGATGCGGGCCAGCGCTGCGACCTCGAAGCCGGCATGGCGAAGCTCGCCGCCTCCGAAGCGGCGGTCAGCGTTTCGCTGGAGGCCATGCGCATCCACGGCGCTTACGGCTATTCGACGGAGTTCCCGATCGAGCGCTTCTATCGCGACGCGCCGCTGATGGTGATCGGCGAAGGCACCAACGAGATGCAGCGCATCATCATCGCGCGCCAGCTTGTCGAGCGTCATCCGGCATGACGCAGCCAGGGGACATGACGGTCGCGGTGATCGGCGCCGGCGATTTCATCGGCGCGGCGATCGCCAAGCGCTTCGCCCGCGAGGGCTTCACGGTGTTCGCGGGACGGCGCGACGGCGACAAGCTGGCGCCGCTGGTCGCGGAGATCGAGGCCGAGGGCGGCCGCGTCGTCGCCCGCTCGCTCGACGCGCGCAAGGAGGACGAGGTGGCCGCCTTCCTCGGCGACGCGGACCGGCAGCAGCCGTTGGAGGTCTGCATCTTCAATGTCGGCGCCAACGTGAACGTGCCGTTCACGGAAACGACGGAGCGCGTGTTCCGCAAGGTTTGGGAGATGGCCTGCTATGGAGGTTTCCTCGCCGGCCGGGAAGCCGCGCGCCTGATGGTGCCGCGCGGGCGGGGCGCGCTCTTCTTCACCGGAGCAACGGCGAGTCTGCGCGGCGGCGTCGGCTACGCCGCGTTTTCCGCCGCCAAGTTCGGCCGGCGCGCCGTGGCACAGAGTGCCGCGCGCGAGCTCGGGCCACAGAACATCCACGTCGCGCATCTCGTCATTGATTCCGGGGTCGATACCGCCTGGGTGCGCGAGCGCATCCGCGCGCGGGAGGGCTCGGAGGCGCTCACCGCCCTCGACCCCAACCGGCTAATGCAGCCGAGCTCGGTGGCCGAAACGTATTGGCAGCTCTACCGGCAGCCGCGCGACGCCTGGACGTTCGAGCTCGACATCCGGCCCTTCGGCGAGAGGTGGTGATGCGCGCGGTCGAGTTCCATTTCGACTTCGGCAGCCCGAACGCCTATCTCAGTCACCTGGTCATCCCCGAAATCGAGCGACGCACCGGCGTTCGCTTCGCGTATGTGCCCGTGCTGCTCGGCGGCGTGTTCAAGGCGACCAACAACCGCTCGCCAGTCGAGCAGTTCGCCGGCATCCGCAACAAACTCGAATACGAGCGGCTGGAAACCGAGCGCTTCCGCAAGCGCCACGGCATCACGCGCTTGGCACGCAATCCGCACTTCCCGGTCAATACGCTGATGCTGATGCGGGGCGCGGTCGCCGCCCATCAGATGGGCGTTGCCGAACGCTATGTGGACGAGATGTATCGACACATGTGGGCCGAGCCCAAGAAGCTGGACGACCCTGACGTGCTGCGGAACGCGCTCACGCAGTCGGGCTTCGACGCCGACCAACTGTTCGCCTTGTCGCAGACCGCGCCGGTGAAGGAAGAGCTGATCGCCAACACGCAGCACTCGGTCGAGCGCGGCACGTTCGGCTCTCCCACGTTCTACGTCGATGACGCCATCTTCTTCGGCAAGGACCGGTTGCGCGATGTCGAGGAGGCCATCGTCGCGGCTCCGGCAAGCACCTGAGCCTATCAGCGGGCGATGAGCATCCGCCCGGTGGCGTAGGACAACCAGACCCGGTGTGAGACGAACCAATGCGCGCCGAGCAGGATGGGTGTCGGTTCCTGCACGCTGGTGACGGTCAGCACGGGATCGCGCAAGGTCGCCTCGCCGACCGAGAACGACGCGAACCGGTGCCAGTGGAAGGGCACCTCGCGCATGTCAACGCCGCCGCTGATGCCTCCCGGATCGCGCGCGAGCCTTTCCGCGGTCACGCCCACATTGCCGGCCGCGCTGGGATCGACGACGATGGACAACGCCCCGGTGTCGATTAGCGCCTCGAACGGCTTGCCGTCCAGGGCGGTCATCACCGTCAGCCGATCGCCGACCCGGCGCAACGGGACGGTCGCGTGCGGCCAAGGTGCGGGATCGTCGCAATCGCCGTAGATCTCATACAGCGTGAGCCGGTTGCGCCGCACGTCGATCTCGACATCGAAGCCGGCCAGCGCATCGGCGCCCAGCAGGCCGACGACCGGCGGAACGATGCGCGGGATGGCCGGTAGCGGCCCGACCGGAACACTCCGCGCCGGCAGGGCGATGTTGCCGAGCACGACGGCGCCCAAAACCACGTGCGGCTCCACGGCGCCCGACCCGCCCGTGCCCTCGACCCGCGTCCGCCGGTCGGGGTCGAGCGGCAGCCCCAGGCTCGTGGCCGCCTCGGGCGTGACCAACCCGGCCTCCGCCCCCGTGTCGAGCAGGAAGGACACCGGTTCCCCGTTAACGGTCGCCGTGACGGTGAGGAACCCGGCGCTGCTGCGAAGCGGCAGTTCGGCCACGGTCCGCGCGTTGCACGCCGCGTGGGCCGGGTGGGCGGCGGCGAGGGCCCCGGCGCAGAACAGCGGCAGCAGCCGCCCGGACGTGGCGATTGACAGCGGAAAGGACGTCACTCCAAGCTTGCGCGAGCCGCGCGGGACGGGACCACACGATGATCGTCAAGTCGAGCACCGAGGCCGCCAAGACACGCCGCCGCGCTTCTTCGGACGGCACGCCCTTCCATCATACCACCTTCATCGGCGAGAACCGCATCGCCCGCGAAGCGCTCGGCCTCAGCGGCGAGCCGGCCCTGGCCCCCGGCGAACTTTATCCGATGGCGTTCCTGGTCGAGCAGGATGCCGATACGGTCGTGCGCGCGCATTTTCATCAGTCCGATCAGTGGCAGGTGGTGATCGGCGGCAGCGGCCGGCTGGCGTCCCATCCCGTCGCACCCGTGACGTTACACTATACCAACGCGCACAGCGCTTATGGGCCGATAGCGGCCAGCGGGCAGGGTGTGGCCTATTTCACCTTGCGCAACGGCTGGGATCCCGGCGCGCGCTATATGCCGGACGAGCGGGCCACGCTGCGCGCCGCCGTGGGCCGGGCGCATCGCGCGGCGGTCGCCGAGCCGGACCGGGTTCTGCACCGACACAAGGGCGCGGTCATCGACCGCCGCCACGAGCAGATGACTGAGCGCAATGACGGCCCCTATGTGCGGCCCGTAGATCGGCGAC
>CAXUIE010000020.1:0-20950 GCA_964250825.1 uncultured Acidisphaera sp.
ATGAAGCTCTCGGCAAACGCGTTCTGTTGCGGCTTGCCGGGTGCGATGTAGTGCCAGCCGACGCCGCGCTCCTGGCTCCAGCGCAGGATGGCGACGCTGGTGAACTCGGTCCCATTGTCACTGACGATCGTCGCAGGCCTGCCGCGAGCGGCCACGATCGCGTCGAGCTCGCGTGCGACCCGCGCCCCAGACAGCGAGGTGTCCAGCGCCAGGCACTCGCGCGTGAAGTCGTCAACGACGCACAGGATCCGGAACCGGCGACCGTCCGACAGAGTGTCGGACGCGAAGTCGATCGACCAGCGCTCGTTCCTCGCGTTCGGCACGATCAGGGGGCGTCGCGTGCCGAGCGCGCGTTTGCGTCCGCCGCGGCGGCGCACCTGCAAGCGCTCCTCACGATACAGGCGACGCAGCTTCTTGTGGTTCATGCGGATGCCTTCGCGCTCGAGCAGGAAGCCGAGACGCCGATAGCCGAAACGTCGCCGCTCGCCTGCGATCGCCCGCAGTCGCTCCCGCACCGCGGCATCACTCGGTCGTGTCGACCGATAGCGCCGTTGAACACCGCCTCCACCGCTTGCGCGAGATCACCGCGCCGGCGGCCAAACGGCAGCAGGGCCAGGCCGAAGCGCAGCTCGGCCCTGCGCCCGCTGCTGGGGCTGACCGTCGGGCCGGCTTGGCTGGCTAGCTTTCTCGGCGCCGTCGCCGACGCCGCGCGGGCCATGTGATCGATGTCGCTCAGGCGACAACGCGGGGGAGACGACGCGAAAGGTCGCCGACACGATGGCCTGCATGCCAAGCGACATCGCGCCGATCCTGTTTACCTTCTCCATCGAGCGCAGTGCCACAATGGTAGGCATTCGCCAATAATCTAAGCTGGCCATCCTGTGCAGCCAGCCTCGCCGCGAACCTTCTACTACTGGTACGGAACGTGCAGCCGCAGCCTTTGACGGAACAATGCATGATTGCACGAACTAGGGCAGGGTCTCATGGCTCCGGCGAACAGGACGTCGCTTCCCTTCACTGGAGCAGGTTTTCTGGTCTCGCGTCGTCGCGCCTTAGGCTCGGCGGGAGCGGCCGGTCTCGCCGCCGCGGCTGGCTCGATAAGCCTGGCCGGACGACAAGCGCGGGCCGCGTCCACCACGGTCGTTTCCTGGGTTTCCGCAGGACAGCGCTGGGAGTTTCCCGAGAAGGGCGTCTATCCGCTGTTCCAGAAGAAGTTTCCCGAGATCGACGTGCAGATCGTGGCCGAACCGATCGCCGACATGCTGCCCAAGACCGCGATCGCGCTCGCGTCGAAATCCGACCGCTACGACGTGATCTTTGACGACTATAACTTCTCGCCGCAATTCATCGCCGAGCACGCGCTTGAGTCGCTCGAGCCGTATCTCGATCGAGACCCCGACTATAAGAAGGATATTCTAGCTGACATTCCCGAGAACGTGCTGGATCTCTATCGCGATAAGCCGGCGGCACAGGGCGGCAAGCTGTACGGCTTGCCGCCAGACAGCAACTGCCAGCTTCAGTACTATCGCGCTGACGTCTTCGCCAAGGCCGGCCTGAAGCCGGCGACCACCTGGGAAGACGTGATCGACATTTCCAAGGTGCTGTCCGATGGCGGCAAGACAAAAGTGGTCGGCTCCACCCTGAAGCGTGGCTTCTGGGCAGGCGCTTGCTTCATCACCCTGCTGCGGTGCTACGGCGGCGACTGGTTCGACAAGATGGATGCCGGCGGCTGGCATCCGACCCTGGACTCGGACGCGGGGCACAAGGCGTTCGACGTGCTGATGCGCTTGGTGCCGTATCTGGAGCCGACCTCGTTGAACGCGTCGGACGACGAGGCCAACACCGCCATGCTCAACGGAACCTGGGTCTACGCACCCTTCGAGTGGGGCGGATCGACGATGAACGATCCGAAGTTCACCAAATTCGCCGATGTCTGGAAGGTGACGCTGGTGCCCAAGGGAACCGGCGACAAGGCTCGCTATGCCCCTCACATGGGAGGCCTCGGCTTCATCATGCCGGTCTATTCGAAGAACAAGGACGCGGCCTGGGAATGGATCAAGTTCTGCTGCAGCGGTGACAAGCAGGACCCGGCGATCGGCAAGGCGTGGGTCGATAATGCCGGCCAGCCGGCGCGGCCGTCGCTGCTGAAGGAGTACATCGGCATTCGACCCTACTTCTCCGGCCTCATGGAATCCTTGCCGGTCGCGCAGCGGTTCCTGCCGATCCCGGAATCCAACGTGCTCTACGAGACGGTCGGAACCGAAGTCGCGGCCGTCGTGACCAACCAGAAGACCCCGGAGCAAGGCCTGAAGGATATGCAATCCCAGGCGAAGCGGATCATGACCAAGGCGGGGTATTACCGGGCCTGACGGCGCGCGGCCGTGCTGCTGTCCCCTTCAACGGGCGCCGCTCGTTGGCAGCGCCATGACAACGCGGTGGCGCTGCTGCTGCTCGCCCCGGCCGTGCTGTATCTGTTTGCGATGGCGGTCTACCCCACCGTCTATTCGCTCTGGCTCGCGTTCCACAACTACGTCATCTACCGCCGCGACATGGTCTCGTTCGCGGGCTTCGACAACTTCACCGACCTTCTCGACTCGGAAGTGTTCGGCCAGAGCCTGCGCGTCACGCTCCTGTTCTCGGCCTTCGCGGTCGCCATCGAGTTCGCCCTCGGCTTGGCGATCGCCGTCCTGCTGGATCGCAAGATGCGCGGCGCCAACCTGCTCCGCACGTTGCTGATCGTGCCGGTAATGATCTCGCCGGTCGGGATGGGGCTGACGTTCCGCTACATATTCGCGCCGACCTACGGGCTGCTGACCTATCTGATGCAAGGGGCCGGCCTCCCGACCGCGGACTGGACCGTCAGCACGACTTGGGCGCTCCCCGCCGTGGTCTTCGTCGATGTCTGGCAGTGGACGCCGTTCGTCGCCCTCATCCTGCTGTCGGGAATGCAGTCCGTCTCGGTCGAGGTGACCGAGGCAGCCGAACTCGACGGGTTGAGCGAGTGGCAGAAACTGTGGCGGATCGTCATGCCGCTGATCCGCCCCGTGGTGATGGTGGTGCTGTTGATTCGCCTCATCGACTCGATCCGCGTCTTTGACCTGATCTTCGTGCTGACCCGCGGCGGCCCCGCTTCAACGACGGAGGTGCTAAGCATCTTCAGCTACGTCACCGGCTTCACCGAGGGCGACATGGGATCAGCCTCGGCGATCGCTTGGGTCACGGTGCTGCTGGTGAACATCCTCGTCGCGATCTTCTTGCGTTCCCTTTCGAAGACGGTGGTCTGATCCGGTGGACGCGAACGAGCAGGCGCTTCCCCTATACGCCGCCCGCGTCGGCAAAGACGTTGCGGTCGCGCGACCGAAGCGGCGGCTGCTGGGCATGGCCGCTGCGTTCGTCGTACTGATGTGGCTGTTCCCGGTGTACTGGATCGTGCTGACCTCGTTTAAGCCGATTCTCGAGATCAACAGCGCCATCCCATCCTTCGTTTTCACCCCGACCACGGAGAACTACCGCGACCTGTTCGCGAAGTTCGACTTCGCCAAGGTGATGCTGAACAGCTTCGTCGTGACCTTCGTCACCTGCGTCGTCGTGGTCGTGCTCGGCGTGATGGCGGCTTACGCGCTCGGCCGGATGAAGGTACCGGGCGAGAAGCACATCGCACTCTGGATCCTCTCGCTCCGGTTCCTGCCGCCCATCGCTGTCGCCATCCCCTTCTACATCCAGTGGCAGGACTTTCACCTGCTCGACACGTATCCCGGTCTCATTCTCGTCTACGTCGCCTTCAATCTGCCGTTCGCCATCTGGCTGCTGCGTGGCTTCCTCGCCGACATTCCGGTGGAGCTTGAGGAGGCGGCGCTGCTGGATGGACTTTCCAGGATGCAGATCGTCTGGCGCATCGTGGTGCCGGTGATCCTGCCGGGCATCGCGTCGACGGCGATCTTCACCTTCGTGTTCACCTGGAACGAGTATCTGATGGCGCTGATGCTGACCTCGGTCAACGCCGTGACGGTGCCGGTCACCATCGCCAAGTTCGTCATGCCGTACACCATCCTGTGGGGCGACCTCAGCGCGGCCGTGGTGATCCAGGTAGTGCCGATGCTGTTCGTCGTGTTCCTGCTGCAACGGCATATCGTGCGCGGCATGACCTTGGGCGCGGTGAAGTAGCGTGACACTCAGCCTGCAAACCGTCGAGAAGACGTACCCGTCCGGCTTCAGGGCGGTGAACGGCATCGATCTCGACGTTGACGACGGCGAGTTCTTCACCTTGCTCGGGCCATCCGGGTGCGGCAAGACGACCACGTTGCGGATGATCGCCGGATTGGAGACGCCCTCGGCCGGCCGCGTCCTGATCGGCGGCCGGGACTTCACCCATACGCACCCGCGCGACCGCGACGTGGCGATGGTGTTCCAAAGCTATGCGCTCTATCCCCACATGACGGTGCGGGAGAACCTCGTCCTCAATCTGCGCGTGCGTAGGGTGGCAGCCACGGAGATCGAGCAGCGATTGCAGGAGGTGTGCCGGATGCTCGGCATCGCCCCGCTGCTGGACAACAAGCCGGGCCAGCTCTCCGGCGGGCAGCGGCAGCGGGTCGCATTGGGGCGCGCGCTCATCCGCCGCCCCAACATCTTCCTGATGGATGAGCCGCTCAGCAACCTCGACCTGAAACTGCGGGAGCGGACGCGCACCGAACTCAAGAAGCTGCATGAGATGATGCGCGTCACCACCGTCTATGTGACGCACGACCAGGCCGAAGCCCTGGTGCTGTCCGATCGCATCGGCATCATGAACGCCGGCGATCTGGTTCAGGTCGGCACGCCGCAGGAGATCTATGATCGCCCGTCGAGCGTGTTTGTCGCGAAGTTCGTCGGCACGCCGTCCATCAATCTGCTCGGCGTGAAGGCCGAGCAAGCCGACGACGTGCTCCGGCTGCGGCTGGCGGCTGGCGGCCATGCGCTCGGTGGTGCGGCGATGCGCGCTTCCCCGAGCGTGTTCGCGCGACTGCGCCAGGCTAGCGATCGGGCGATACTCGGCGTCCGTCCGGAGGCGATCGCGCTTCGGCCGGACCAGACGCCTGATGCCGTCCCGGCGATCATCGACTTCGTCGAGCCGATGGGCTCGGTCAACAACGTCGTTCTCCGGGTGGAGGGCGCCGGCGACATCACCACCGACGGCGACCCGCTTATTGCCGTGGTCACGTCCAACGAGGAGTTCGAGCACGGCGCCCGCACCTGGCTTTCGCTTCGCCCCGACCGGCTAGTGCTGTTCGCGGTGGGGGCGGAGAAAGCGTTCGCCGTGCTGTCGCCAGCGCGGGAGTGGGTGTCCGTCTAGGAACGGCTATTCCGCGGCGAGCGGAAAACGGTAGAAACGGTCGGCTGCCGCTTCCGAAACGTATCCCTCGCGCACATCCTCCTTCATACGCTCGGGATCGCGTTCCCTCGGATCGCCGTAGCCGCCCCCGCCCGGCGTGATGAGCTGGATGCGGTCACCGGGCTCGAACGTGACGTTGGCATACTTGCTGCTGGAGACCTTGCCGTACAGCTCGCGGACGGTCTGCCATCGCTCCTCGCCCGCCTTGCGGATCAAGGTGCCGCCGTTGCCGCCAGGTTCGCCGCCGAACAGCGCCCATGGCCGCACCTCGTGCCGGTCGCTGCACTGGCTGCCGGTGATCGGCACCTCCGTGATGAGCAGAGTGCGCCGATAGCCGAGGCCGCCCCGCCACTTGCCGGCGCCCCCGGAATCGGCGACCAACTCGCTGTGCTCGACCCGCAGCGGGAACCGGGTTTCGAACACCTCGGTCGGATTGAACCGGCAGTTGCCGTTGATCGCGATGACGCAGTCGTTGCCGTCCTCCCCGTAGCGTCCGCCCCAGCCGCCCGACATCAGATCGTAACAGGCGAAGTATTCGTCGTATTGTGGGTGCATCCCCCCGAACACGAAGTTGGTGCCGGTGCAGCTCTCGGACGCCATGGCGCGCTCGGGCGCGCAGGCGGACATCGCGCCGATGACGATATTCGCCAGACGCGGATCGGTTTCCGTGTTCCCCGCCACCAAGGGGCCGGGATAGTCGACGTTGGCGACGCTGAACGGGGTGCGACCACCCGGATCGGCCGGAAGCAGCCGGAGTTCTTCGGGATCGACGGGTCGGTCAGATGCAGCATCCCGTTATACGTCGCACCCGTCGTCACCCCGAGGGTCGCGTTGATCGGCCCGCGCGCCTGCCGGCTGCTGCGGCGGAAATCGGCGACAAGCTCGTCGCCCTGCACGTGGAGGTCGACCGCGACCGTGTATTGCGCGCGCGTGATGCCGTCATTCTCGATCACGTCCTCGAAGGAGTACATGCCATCTGGGAAAGCCGAAAGCTCCGCGCGCATCCGGCGCTCGGAATAGTCCATCAGGTCCTCGCAGGTCTGCCGGAAGACCTCCTTGCCGTACTTGCGAACGATCTGGCCGATCCGGTCGACGCCGAGGTCGACGGACGCGATCATCGCCCGCAGGTCGCCGTAGTTTTGCCGCGGCGTGCGGACGTTGGCGAGCAGGAGCTTCCAGACCTCCTCGACATCCACGCCCTGTTTCTTGATTTTCACCGGCGGGACGCGCAGGCCCTCGTGGAAGATTTCGGTCGCCTCGCCGCAGAACGCGCCGGGCACCATGCCGCCGATCTCGGCGATGTGGCCGATGCACACGGCCAACCCCAGCAATTCGCCATCGACGAAGAACGGCTTGAAGAACGTGTGCTCGGGACAGTGCAGGCCGCCGCGATAAGGGTCGTTGTGCAGCAGCACGTCGCCTTCCTTCAGGGTGTCAAACGGTATCTCCTGCGCGCAGGTTTTGATGAGCAGCGGCATGCCGCCGATCATGGTCGGGCTGAACTCGGCGCAGGCGATCATGTCGCCCTTCGCGTCGGCGAGCGCGCAGGTGAAATCCAGCCCCTCGTTGAAGATCGTCGAATAGGACGTCTTCATCAGCAGGATGCCCATTTCGCGGCACACCGAGACCATCGTCGAGTCGAGGATGTTGGCCATTACCATATCCACCGGGACGGTCCGTTCCGGCTGGGGCTTGCGGGCCTGCTCGGTCGGGAGCGCGGGCTGCACGATCGGCAGCCGGATGTCGTCGCGCCCGGTTTCCTTCAGGGCTGACCATTCAACACACCAGTCCGAACAGAACAGGGCCGGACGCGCATGGCGCGTGCCGGCGGTGCCGCTGTCATAGATGAGCATGCCACAGTTGTCGCACTTGACGTATTTCTCGACGTAGTAGCCGTTGCTCGAAAACCGCATGAGTCGCGCTCCGTGGTTCGACGGTCCGCTATCGCCTGGTCAGGCGCGAGTCGTCAGCAGCAGATTGCCGTAGGGATCGACGGTGAGTGTCTGGCCCGGATTGACGATCGTCACGGAGGCGGCTTCCTCCACGGCGGCGGGACCCTCGAAATGGTGGCCGGCCAACAGGTCGTGGCGGCGGAACACGGGCGTGTCCAGCCGTCCGCCGGAGTACATGACCGACCGCCGCTCGACGGGGCGCGCATGGCCATTCGCCGCGCGCAGGCGACGGAACTCGGGCTTTTCGGTGATCGAGACCACGGTTGCGGAAAAGTTGACGATTTCGATGATCTCGCCCGGGATGTTGAAGCCGAACCGGGCCAGGTGCGCGTCATGAAAATCGCGCCACAGCCGCTCGGTCGTCGCCGCATCGAAACTCTCGAAGGCGATGGGCAGCTCGAGTTCGTAGTTCTGGCCGAGGTAGCGCATCTCCAGGCTGCGGAACACCTCGATGTTTTCGGAATAGTCTTGGTCGCGCAGCTCGGCCGTCCCCGTCGCGACCAGCTCGCCCATCACGCTTGTGGCGCGCGCGGGATCGAAGCGGCGGGAGGTGAGTTGCAAGGTGCGGTGCCGATCGACGCGAGCGTCCGCCAGGGTGAAGCCATAAGCCGAGAACTGGCCGGGGTGGTGGGGGACGATGCCGGCCGGGATGCCTGCGTCGAGCATGAGGTCGCAGGTGTGCAGAGGGCCAGCGCCGCCGAAGCCCATCAGGGTGAAATCGCGCGGGTCCAGCCCGCGCTCGATCAGCACGCTGCGCAGCGCGCCGACCATGTTGTTGTTCGCGATCTGGACGATGGCCATGGCTGCCGCGTCCACGGTCATACCAAGCTCGGCCGCGATCCGCGCGACCGCCGTTTGCGCCGCTTCAACATCGAGACGCATGGCGCCGCCAAGGAAGTTCGCCGGGCTGATCCGTCCCAGCACCAGGTTGGCATCGGTCACGGTGGCTGCCGTGTGGCGAGCGGCTTCGGCTTCACCCAGCTCATGTCGTAGTGGAACTTGCGATTGCCGCGCTGGATGAACAGCACGTCGCGGAAGCCCTCGGTTGTCACGTACGCCACGGTCGCACCCGTGCGCTCGAGCAGCGCGTTCGTGGCCACCGTTGTACCTAGGCGGATGTTGGCGATGTCGCTTTTGTGGGCAAACCTGCTCAAGCCAGCCAGAATACCGTCCACCGGGTTGGCCGGCGTCGAGAGATGCTTCCAGACCTCGATTTCCCCGGTGTCGCGATCATAAGCGGCAAAATCCGTAAAAGTGCCGCCCACATCGATACCGAGCATGAAGCGCATCACGATCCATCCGTTTGGTGATGGCCCGCTTCGCAGCCGATCTCGGCGTTGCAGGCTCCGACAAGAAGCAAGAACCATACCATCACTCGTGCTGCATAGCGCCCGATGATCGTAGCCCTCCGGTCGGGTTCCTGGACCGGCGGCAGACCATCAAACTTCTTCTTCCAATTGAAGTAGGTCGCCTGGCTGATGCCGGCCTTGCGGCAGATGTCCGCGACCGGGATCCCGTCAGCTCCCGCCTCAGGATGAACGCCTTCTGCGCGTCCGGAAACTTCGATGCCTTCATCGCTCCCCGCTCCCGCCAGCCCCGTCGCGGCGGCACGGAAAACTCTAACCCAAAGCGGTTCGCGGGGAGCAGATCAGCTCTGCGTCATGCGGTTCTCCTACTACGCATTCCACCGGAACTGTCGTGCGAGGCAAGCAAGGCCGGCCGCGCGGCCGTGTAGGGGCCACGCCTCTCGTTAGGGATTCGTCGGACGAGCGCGACTGAGGACGGCAGCTTGATACGGCACCGCGCGCGTGCGCATCAAGCTAGCGCCGCAGCGCAGTATCAGTCTGGGTGGAACATTCTACTGGTCCGCTTCTGCCCTCACTGCTCCATCCGCCACGGCGACCGGTCCTTCCAGCCGCGCAACACCTCCGCGGCCCAGGCGGTTGGCTTGTCCTTGTGACAAGTTGTGCACGGATTGGGGATGCCGTACGAGTCCGTCTCCGCCGGGGTGATGAAACGAAAGGTGTGGGCACGCACATTTATGTCGGCGATCGTCTGCTCGATCTTCGGCATGTGGCAGGAGATGCACTGACTACCGGGACTGCCGGGCTTGTGGTGTGTGTGCTCCTCGATGGTCGCACTGTGCGGCCCGTTCTGATTATTCGCGCCGTGACAGGCGAAGCACATCTCACTCGGCGGCTCGCGCAATTGCGCGTTGTTACTGGTGCCGTGAGCATCGTGGCAACTGAAGCAGGCCACGCCACGCGTGTACATGGGGCTCTGGACGAAGTCGTTGCCCTGCATGCGGTTCTTGTGCGCCGTCCCGTCCGGGAATTGGGTGAAGGATGTTTCGCCGAGCTTATGCTCCTCCAACTGCCAGAAGTCCGCCAGACTTCCCCCCATTTGGAAGCCGACCGGCCAATCATAATACCGACCCGCGATCGGGTTGATCTTGGGCCGCCCCTGGGAATGGCACTGGATGCAAGTGTCGTTGGCCTGCACGTAATCAAGCCGGGCCGGGTTGACGATCGTCTCGCGTGTCGGCTGGCCGACATGCGCACTGCCCGGCCCATGGCATCGCTCACACCCGACATTCCATTCGGTGACGGCCTTCGTCGTGATGCCGTAATTCACAGAATGGCAGCCGTCGCAGAGCGGGCCGGTCGGGCGCTTCATGTTGTCGGGAGGATACAGGGGCGCCCACCAATCCGCGTTGTTCGGCACGAAGTAGGGCCGCCACAGGTGACGCGTGATGTCCCACTGCGCCGGGAGTGGGAAGTAGTCGTCGCCAACCTTGGTAAAGTAGCGCTGCTTCCAGATGCTGCCATACACGAAGGCGATGGCGTCCTTGTTGAACGTGACCAGCGGATCGGGCTTCGAGAGATCCGGGATGATGGCGTCCGGATGCTCCCGCGGGTCCCGCACCACGTTCGCCATCGGCGTCCGGCTCCAGCGCGCGTAGATCTCGGCATGGCAATCCTTGCAGGCCGCAGACCCGACATAGTGCGCGGCCGGCGCGGCCGCTACGCTCTGCAGCAGCAGGCCGGGACGCGCTGCTTCGACGCGCTGCTCGGGCGCGAGCGGAACGGTGATAGGCAGGTTGCGTATGAACAGCACCAGTTGCCAAATCTGCCGGTCCGGCATGGACCAGGCCGGCATCCCGGTGTTCCGGATGCCGTTGCGGATGTGGTAGAAGATGTCGCCGTCGGTCAGCGAGGTGATTGCTGACCGCAGCGCTGGCGGCCGGGGATACTGGCCGGCGCCGATCTGCGTCTGCCCGCTGCCATCATAGGCGTGACAGGCCTCGCATTTGTCGCGGAACAGGTCGCGCCCGGCCACGAGGTCGGCCTGATCGGCGCCGAGCGGGTTGCGGCGATCGTGCGCCGCCATCGGAACGCTGTGCCGCAGAAGCCATGCGGCGGCCGCGGTCTCGAACCTCGGGGGCTCGTTCCGGGCCACCGAGAGTCCGGGCAAAAGCGACTGGTACGCCAGCCCGGCTGCAAGCACCAGCAGGGTGGCCAACGCCAGCGCCGTCAGCGCGATGCGGGTTCCCCAGGCCATCCTTTGGCGTTCCGGCATTGCAACACCTCCGCCTGAATTGCGGCTGGCGACGGAAGCGGTCCGCACCATTGGTCGTGCTCGCAAGCCTTGTTTAAGACAAAATTAGGCGGTGAGCCACCGGCCCTACAGACCGCGTGATTGCTCGTCCGGGCGCGGCAGGCTGCGAAGCGTTCTGGAGGGAGTGGTCGATGCGCCTTCTGGTTATCGAGGACGAGGTGCGGATCATCGAGGTGCTGCAGTCCGGGCTAGGCCGGGCTGGTTCGCCTGTGGATAGCGTCAACACCGTGGCCGATGCCTGGGCAGCGCTAGCTGTGATTCCCTACGATGCCGTCATCCTCGACCTCGGTTTGCCGGACGGTGACGGGCTGGAGCTTCTGGCCCACCCAGTCGCGCAGTGTTTGCCGCTCCATCCCGCACAGCTCGGCCGCCTCGGTCCGCGAGCGGCCATCCAGCACGTGTGCGATCGCCAGCAGGCGGCAGGCCACCCGGCCGTCACCGCAATCCGCAGCCCCGCGACGCAACTCCGTCGCCGAGTACTCGTTGCCCTCGGCTCGGCCCGCGACGGGAATAATAGT
The DNA here is from genome assembly GCA_964250825.1 of uncultured Acidisphaera sp. Lineage (GTDB taxonomy): Bacteria > Pseudomonadota > Alphaproteobacteria > Acetobacterales > Acetobacteraceae > CAVWQV01. The sequence goes on from CAXUIE010000020.1 coordinate 11,457, forward strand.
TAAGATGCGTTGTGAGCCTCTCATGCGATCGCAACCGCCTCCGAGCTGAGAGGCAGGGTGCCCTGCGATTAGCTCGCCCGCGCCGGACGCCGCGCCTCGCGTCGCGCGACCAGGGCGCGGGTCAACGGGATGAGGGCCTTGCCGTAGTCGATCGCGTCCTCGAGCGGGTCGAAGCCGCGGATCAGGAAGGTGGTCACGCCCAAATCCCAGTAGTCGCCCATGGCGTCCGCCACCTGCTCGGGCGTGCCGACCAAGGATGTCGAATTGCCCTTGGCCCCGGTGAGGGCTGCAACGCCCGTCCAAAGCCGCTTGTCGAGCCGCGCGCCTTGCGCCGCCGCGGCAAGCAGGCGCCGAGAGCCGTCATTCGGCGGTTCGCCCCGGCGCTGGTAGCCGGTCCGCTCCGCCAGCGCGCGCGCCCGTTCGAGGATGTCGTCTGCGCGCTTCCATGCCTTCTCCTCCGTGTCGGCGAGGATGGGGCGGAGCGACAGAGAAAAACGGGGCGAACGACTGTGGCGCGCGGCGGCGGCGCGCACGCGCGCGGTGAGCTCGCGCACTTGCGCGTGGGTTTCGCCCCACAGCGCGTAGATATCGGCGTGCTTGCCCGCGACCGGGATCGCCGCGTCCGACGCGCCGCCGAAATACACCGGGATGGGCGGCCTGGCCGCCGACCGGACGGCCGAGTACGCGCGCTCGACACGGTAATACTTGCCGTTGTAATCGAACGGCGCGTCGGCGGTCCACACGCGCCGCATGATGTCGAGATACTCGTCGCTGCGGGCATAGCGCTCGTCCTTGGTGAGCGTGTCGCCGTCCGAGCGCAGCTCGGCGTCATCGCCGCCGGTGATGATGTGCACCGCGACGCGGCCGCCGTAGATTTGGTCCATCGTCGCGAGCTGTCGCGCGGCGACAGTGGGCGCCGTGAACCCCGGCCGGTGCGCGATCATCACGCCGAGCAGGCGCGTCACCGCCAGCGCGTGCTGCGCCACCACAACGCTGTCGGGGCTCGTCGAGTGGAACGCGACCAGGGCGCGGTCGAAGCCCGCGTATTCATGCGCCTTCGCGACCGTCTCGATGTACGCCGTGTCCAGCACCTCGCCTTGCTGCGGATGAATTTCGGAGAACTCGCGCGTGTTGACGAAGCCGATGAACTCGACGCCCATGTGGATTCTCCGTTGCGTAATCACAATCCAAGCGCGGCGCGGCCGGCGTTCAGCAGCACCACGTCGTTCTGCGGCGTATGGATGCGGCTGCACAGCACGTCGCGGTAATGGCGCTCCAGCGGGTTGGCCCGGCTGAGGCCCGGGTTGCCGATCAACTCGAGCGCCTTGCCGACCGCATCGATGGCGTGGTTCGTCGCCGTGAATTTCACGAGGTTGGCTTCGACGGAATCGATTGAAGCGAGGTCGGCGTCGGCGCGCGCGGCCAACTCTTGGATCAGCGTCCGGTTGACACCGAGCAGCGCCTCGATGCCGCCCACCGCTTCCTGGAAGCGGGGCAGGGTCGCGAGCGAGGCGCCGAGGTTGCTTGGCTTGCGGCTGTGGAGATAGCCGAGCAGCCAGTCGCGCGCGGCCCGGGCGACGCCGTCGTAGAGGGCCGAGATGGTGGCGTTGTTCCAAACCACTTGCGCCAGGTCCCGCTCGGCCCACTGCTTCGGCTCGCGCAGGTCGAACGCGCAGTCGAGCGGGATCAGCGCGTCCTCGAACACGACGTCGTTGCTGCCCGACGCGCGCATTCCCATGTGGTCCCAGGTGTCTTCGACGCGAATGCCGGGGCCGTGCATCGGCACGAGGAACCAGCCGACGAGCGGGTTCTCGTCGGCGGTGCGGCCCCAGGTGAGGCCGTAGCGCAGCAACGGGCTGCCGGTGCTGTAGATCTTGCGGCCGCTGAGCCGCCAGCCGTCCTGCGTGCGCCGCGCGGTCGTCGCGGGCAGGCCGCCACGGGCGGGCGTGCCGAGTTCGGGCTCGACGCGGAGCGCGTTGATCAGCGACAGCCCTTCGACCGACTCGCGCGCGACCCGCTCCCGCGCCGCCTTCGGCGCTCGCTCCGAGCGGAGCACCTGCGCCATCTGCAAGTAGTGCATCAGGAGCACGAGGGCGGTGGAAGCGTCGCCGCCCGCGATGCGGCCGATCACGGCGACGATGGCGCTGACGCCGCCTCCAGCGCCGCCGTATTTGACGGGCACGGTGAGGTTGAGCAGCCCGGCGCGGCGCAGCGCGTCGAAGTTCTCGAATGGAAACGTGCGATCGCGGTCGTGCTGGGCGGCGCGCGTGGCGAAGTCGGCCGCGAGCTCCCCGGCGAGCGTGCCCAGCCGGTCCATCGAGCTGCCATTGTCGCCGTCCATGCCTCTCCGTCCTTCAGCTCGGCGCTAGATAGCAAAATCCACCTGATCCGAACAGGATAACCGAACTACACGATGGAATAATGTATAATTCCTAGATCGTGGCGTATTTCTCCAGGGTGTCACGCCAGCTCATCAGGTCTTCGGGACCGGATATTCCGCGGGGAAGCCCGGCGCTGCCGGTCACCGGGACGAGCACCCGGCTCACGCCGAGCGAGGCGAGATTCCCGAGGTCATCGAGATTGTCGGGCAAGCTCGTGGTGATCTCGATGACGGCCGGATCGCGGCCGTGCTGCTCGGCGGTGCGGCGCACCAGGTCGATCAGCTCGCGCGATGCGCCGCGGGCCGGGAAGAAGCCGTCGCCGAGCCGTCCGGCGCGCCTGGCCGCCGCCGGAGAGTGGCCGCCGATGACCACCGGCACGGTGCCGTTCGCCGGCTTCGGGCGCATGTAGGCGTCCTTGAAGCGGAAGAATCGGCCCTCGAAGGTGGGGCGGTCGGCGGTCCAGAACTCCCGCATCACTTCGATGTATTCGTCGCATCGCTTGCCGCGCTCCTCGAACGGCGCGCCGATCACGTCGAACTCCTCCTTGAGCCAGCCGACGCCGACCCCGAGCAGCACCCGCCCGGCGCACATGGCGTCGAGGGTCGCGACCTGCTTGGCGACGATGACCGGGTTGTGCTGCGACAAAATAAGCACGCCGGTGCCGAGCTTGATTCGCTTGGTCGCGGCGGCGACGTAGGCCATCCAGATCAGCGGGTCCGGCAGCACAAAGTCGCCTTCGCCGCCGGGCAGCCGTCCGTCCGCCGCGTATGGGTAGGCCGATCGGTAGCCGTGCGGCACCACGGTATGCTCGACCGTCCAGGCGGAATCGAAGCCGGCCGCCTCGCCGGCTTGCACTAGCTCGATCGCCCGCGCGGGCTCGGTGTACTGTCCTGTGTTGCAGTAACGAAGTCCGAATTTCATCGCCCGGCCTCGCGCGCATGCCTTCGGCGGGCACTGTGGCGACTTGACGGACCCCGGTCAAAGCCTGTCCCCTTGTCACGCTGTTCGCGTTCGGCCGCTGGCGGGCGACGCGGAAACGCAAGGAGGATGGATTGCCCAAGCTCACGTTCCCGGTGGAAGCGACACATATCAAGATGTTCGCCAACGCCATTTTCGACGAGAACCCGGTGTATCACGACGCGGAGAAAGCCCGTGCGAGCGAGGCCGGCGGCGTTATCGCCCCGCCCACGTTCGGGCAGGCCGTCGCGCAGTTCGACCCCGAGTATCACCTGCGCCCAAAGCCCGGACAGAAATGGTTCGGCTCCGGCAAGGGGCCGAGCGGCATCGACGAGAAGCCGTCATCGAGCGGCGGCCTGCATGCCGAGCAGCATTTCGAGTACCATCGCCCACTCCGCGCCGGCGACGTGCTGACGGTGGAGAAGAAGCCGGGCAAGACCTGGGAAAAAGAAAGCAAGCGCGCGGGCAAGCTGATGTTCAGCGAGCAGGTTACCGAGTATCGCGACCAGAAGGGCGAACTGGTGCTGACGGCGCGCAGCGTCGGCGTGCGCACCGAGCGTCCCGTGGACGCGGGCTGAGGGGGGGCAGGGTCATGACGTTAAAGGCTTCGGGGCTCAAGGTCGGCGACACGCATTCCGAGCGCGTGATCGAGAACCTGTCGCGCACGCAACTGGTGATGTATTCGGGGGCGTCCGGCGACTACAATCCGCTGCACACGGATGACGTGTACACCAAGGAGGTCGCCGGCTATAAAAGCGTGTTCTCGCACGGCATGCTGACGATGGGGCTGACCGGCAAGATGCTGACCAACTACGTCGGCGACGGGCGGCTGACCAAGTTCGGCGTGCGCTTCACCAACCAGGTCTGGCCGGGCGACTCGTTGGACGCCAAGGCGACGGTCGCGGCGATCCGCGAGGAGGGCGGGCAGAAGCTGGTCGACCTCACCATTTCGACGACCAACCAGGACGGCAAGGAAGTGGTCAACGGCACGGCGACGGCGCGGCTCGACTGAGAAGGTCGACGCTCAGCCTGTCGCGAGCATCCGCTCGGCGAGATGAAACCCCGGACTGGGTACAACCCCAAGCGGCGGGTCGCCCCACCCGAGTACTTCTCGTCCGAGCGGCTAGAGCTGTTGCGATCGGCCGTCCGCTACGGGGGGAACCCTGAGCATAAACGATGCCCCAGCGATTACGGACTGGGTTCCACGGTAAGCCCGAGGCCGGGTAAGACCGTATGTGACGGTGAACGGCCGATAGCTCGCACGGAAGCGCTGAATCTGCTGCGCCAGGGACTCGCACTTGGCATGGCCGCCCTTGGCGAGACCAACGGTTGGCCAAAAAATATATGGGCGGTTTCAGAGCTGGGAGAGGTGTTCGAAGCGCAGCTAGAAAATTCGGTGTCGGGCTCCTATCACGGTTATCCAATGCCTGGAAGCGATGCGTTTCGTGGGATCGTGCTGGAGGAATGGAAACGGCGTGCCGGAAGGGATCGTGATTGAAGCGGATTGGGAAAACTTAGAGCGAGGCACTCCCGAGGAGCGCGCATGCTTTGCGGCAGTGGGCATTCGGCAAGGCAATATTTGGCTGACGCAAGCGGAGGACTCGTTCGTCAACCGGGTGCGCTCGAAAGTGTATGTCTCGGCCTATCTTCTAGCTGAATGGCTGGCTTGGAATTGGTGGCGCCTACGCTGGGAGCCTCCCCCGCACGCACAGGTCCGATTGCCTGCCCAACATTGGGAGCTGGCGCATTCTGTCGCCGCAATAGGTGCCGGCTACGTGTGGCCCAACATCGTGATCGCATCGGACGGTCAGCAAGTGACGTTTTCAGCTAAGCCCACGCGACCTGATGCGCGCGAGGCGCTCCGTTACGTCGTGGACCATGCCGCGACCATTCCAGCGGGGGCGTTCGAGAATGCGATCGACGCATTCTTCGATCAGGTGCGGGAGCAACTTCGGGCGGGAGGCGTGTCGGGCAGCAACTTCGAGCGCATCCACAACGATCTCGTCGCTGAGCGCGCCGACCCCGAGGCGGCCTCACGCAGGCGTTTCGAGGCGCTGCTGGGGTTCGATCCCGACGAGGCCCCGGAGGCCGAGATCGAGAACCTTATGGAATCCGCCGGTCGGCTTGGCGAATCTGCGATGAACGAAGTGGCAGCAGAGCGTGGGCAGTCGGCGTCGCCGCTTACGGCCGAGCGGCTGAAGCAAGACGCCAAGTGGGGATTTGACGTCGGAGAAGGGCCGAGGCTCGCAATACGGGAGGGTAGACAGCTTCAGGGAGCGGGTGCCCGGATAACGGGAGTGGCAGCGGCACGGGAGTTGAGGAAGCAGGAAGGGCTAGGAGATGACCGTGTCAGCAACCAGCGCTTGGCCGCGCTGGCTGCTGTAGGAGAGAACAGCCTGACCAGCCGCAAAGTCAGCCGGAGCTTTTCCTTTTCCTACGCCCTCATGGAGCGCAATGAGCGGGGTCGCTTAGTATTCCGATCCAAGTGGGAAGTTGGGCGACGTTTTGAGCTCGCTCGGATACTAGGCGATCACGTCTTGGAAACCGGAAACGATCGGCTATTTCCCGCCACGCGAACCAACACCTATCGTCAGGCCGTGCAGAGGGCGTTCGCGGCTGAACTGCTTTGTCCACTCGCCGTGGTCGAAGGAATGTTGGATGGCGACTACTCAGAAGAGCGCCAGTTGGACGTTGCGAACCACTTTCAAGTGTCGGACTGGGTCGTCCGGACGAGCCTTGAAGGTCATGGCCTGATTGAGCGCGGCCGGCCAACTACTTCGTCATGAACGGTGAAGGCTGGAAGTGATGTCGGGCCGCTGCTTCGACGATATGAGGAGGGAGATATGGCCATCCAGGCGCTTGGCTACGTCGGCATCGGCTCGGACGACCTCGCCCGCAGGTCGGATTTAGCGACCCGCCAGCTCGGGATGCAGATGGTCGAGCGCGGCGAGGCGGCGCGCGCGTTCCGCATGGACGACCGCACGCAGCGCCTCGTCGTGGATCGCGCCATCGGCGACGGCGGCAGCTATCTCGGATGGGAGGTCGCGGACTCCGCGGCGCTCGACGAACTCGCGGGGCGGCTCGACGGGGCCGGCCTCGCGGTGACGCACGGGACCCGGGCGCTGGCCGACCAGCGCGGGGTCGCGGCGCTGATCGCCTTCGCCGACCCGCAAGGCAACCGGCTGGAAGCGTTCCACGGCGCGGCGATGGCCGACGCGCCGTTCCGCCCCGGCCGCAACATCTCGGGCTTTCGCACCGGGCCGCAGGGCATGGGCCACGCCGTGCTCACCGTGGAGCGGATCGACGACCTGCTGCCGTTCTATCGCGACGTGCTCGGTTTTCGGGTCAGCGACTATCTCCTGACCCCGTTCCGGGCGTTCTTCTTTCACGTCAACGCCCGGCATCACAGCCTCGCGTTGATCGAGACAGGCCGGCGCGACCTGCATCACATCATGGTGGAAACCTATTCGCTGGACGACGTGGGGCAGGGCTATGACCTCGCCCAAGGAGAGGAGGGCAGGGTCGCCACCACGCTCGGCCGGCACACCAACGACTACATGACCTCGTTCTACGCACGCTCACCGTCGCGCTTCCTGTTCGAATACGGCTGGGGCGGGCGCGACATCGAACCGCAAACCTGGACGCCGTACGAGGTCACCACCGGCCCGAGCCTGTGGGGGCACGAGCGCGACTGGCAGACGCCCGAGCAGCGGGCGGCCACGCGGGCACTTCGCCTCCAGGTCGCCGCCGATGGCGAGCGCGCCCCGGTGCAGGTGCTGGAAGGCAACTACCGGCTGCTTCCGGGCACCTGCCCCTGGTGGGACGCGACGGTCGCGGGCCGCTAAGCCGTTAGCCCTTCGCGGTGACGCGCCCGGTGATCGGTTCGTAGGCGAGGCCGAGCAGCTCCGGCGACAGCGCGTCGCTCATCACCATGGCCGAGGTGCCGGCGCGCTCGCGCAGCGTGGCGAACGTCTGCTCCAGGTTGTCGGTCTCGACATCGTAAAGCGCCAGATAGCTCCAAGGATGCGGCGCGGGTCCAAGCTGTGCTCCGGCGAGCTTGAAGCGCTGGGCGGCGACGATGCCCGGAACGTTCACGACATCCTTGATGTGCGTGTTGGTGTACCAGTCGTTGAAGCTGTCCTCGCGTCCCTCGACCGGATTGGTGAGCACCAGGAACGTGTATTTCGCCATCGATCCCTCCTCGCGCGGCTTGGCCGCCGCGTGGCGGCAGCGTAATCCATCGGCGGCATGACGGCGAGGTGACGATGACCGGCGCATTGAACGGGCTTCGCGTGCTCGATCTCACGACGACGATCGCCGGGCCGCATTGCGCGCGCCTACTTGCCGACATCGGCGCCGAGGTCATCAAGATCGAGGGGCCGGACGGGGACATGATGCGCGCCCGGCCGCCGCTCAGGAACAACAGCAGCACCACCTATGGCCAGCTCAACGCCGGCAAGCAGGGCGTCGTGCTGAACCTCAAGCACGCGGACGGCGCGGCCATCCTGCGCCGGCTGGCGCGGGACGCCGACATCCTGGTGGAGAACTACCGGCCGGGCGTGATGCGCCGGCTCGGCCTGGACTACCAGGCGCTGCGGCTGCTCAAGCCCGACCTGATCTACTGCGCGATCTCGGGCTACGGACAGACCGGCCCCTCGGCCGAGCTCCCAGCCTACGCGCCGGCGATCCACGCCGCGTCCGGCTACGATCTCGCCCACCTGGATTATCAAGACGGGCGGACGCGGCCGGACGCGTGCGGCATCTACATCGCCGACGTGCTCGCCGGCACCTACGCGTTCGGCGCGATCATGACCGCGGTCGCGGTGCGCGACCGCACGGGCGAGGGCCAGATGATCGACGTGTCGATGCTGGAAGCGATGCTCGGGCTGCTGCTGTCGGAAGTGCAGCGCGCGCAGTTCCCGCTGCCGAAGGGTCCGCCGCTCTACGCCCCACTCGCCGCGGCCGACGGCTTCATCATGCCGGCGATCGGCACGGAGCGGACGTTCCAGGGCCTCGCCCGCGCCGCCGGGCGTCCGGATTGGATCGACGACCCTCGTTTCGCGCGATACGACACGCGCCGACAGAACTGGAACGAGTTGCTGCGCGAGCTCGAAGGGTGGTCGCGCGCGCGCAATGTCGCCGATTGCCGGGCCGCCCTCGACGCGCACGGCGTGCCATGCTCGCCGTATCGCACGGTGGCCGAAGCGATGGCCGACCCGCAGATCGCCCACCGCGCGGCACTCGCCGAGGTGTGCGACGCCGCCGGCGGCTTCAAGGCTGTCAATCCGCCGTTCCGCATGTCGGCCAACCCGGCGAAGGCCGGCGGATGGGCCGCCGCGATGGGCGAGCACACGCGCGCGGTGCTGTCGCGCGCCGGCTACGATGAGGCCGACATCGAGCGTTTCATCGCCGCGGGCAGCGCCGCCTAGTGCCGGACCGGCCGCCGCCCGGCGTCCGGGCGTTGTTCGCCGGTTTCTTTTCGGTGGGCGTGACCGGGTTCGGCGGCGTGCTGCCTTGGGCGCGGCGCATGGTCGTCGAGCAGCGGCGCTGGCTCGAGCCGGCGGAGTTCACCGCCCTGCTGGCGTTGTGCCAGTTCCTGCCCGGGCCGGCGTCCAGCCAGGCGGGCTTCTCGCTCGGCCTCATGCGCGGCGGGTGGCCGGGCGGGCTCGCGGCCTGGGCGGGCTTCACCCTGCCTTCGGCGCTGCTGCTCGTGCTGTTCGCCTACGGCGCGGGCGGGCTGGCGGCCTCCGCGCTCGGCGCCGGGCTGCTGCATGGATTGAAGCTGGTCGCGGTCGCCATCGTCGCGCAGGCGATCTGGGGCATGGCCCGCTCGCTCTGCCCGGACCGGCCGCGCGCCCCTGGTGCTGTTCGCGCCGACATCGTTGGGCCAGATCGCCGCGATCGTGCTCGGCGGGGCGGCGGGCTTCCTCGTCCGCCCGGACGCGCGGGGCGCGATGGTTCCGGAGGCGGCGATGGTCCCCGTTTCGCGCCGCGCCGGGTTCGTGTGCCTCGTCCTGTTCGCCGCCCTGCTCGTGCTGTCGCTCGTCGGACGAACGGGCGGGCTCGCGCTGTTCGACGCGTTCTATCGTTCCGGCGCGCTCGTCTTCGGCGGCGGCCACGTCGTGCTGCCGCTGCTGCGCGATGCCGTCGTCATGC